>NZ_CP073588.1:2421818-2724545 GCF_021560015.1 Shewanella vesiculosa
TCGTTAAGCAATACGTCCATGGCAGCAATATGGCCTTGAGTATAATCATCTAACATATCTTGGTTAATGGCACTTGCCGCAACTTTAACCATCATTTGTAAATCTTCAGGCAAGGCAGAGAAAGCCTGCTTGTTAATGAGAAATTCCATGGTCGATCCAGGCTCGTGCCAGCCTGGATAATAGTAGTACTTAGCCACCTGATACAAACCTAGCGGTAAATCATTATAAGGGCCGACCCACTCAGCAGCATCAATAGCCCCGGTTTGGAGCGCGCTATATAATTCCCTGCCAGCTAGCGCATCAACAGGAACACCACCGAGTTTCTTAAGCACCTCGCCCCCAATGCCGGGTAGGCGCATTTTAAGACCTTTAAAATCTTCAGGTGTTGCAATGACTTTATTAAACCAGCCGCCCATTTGCATGCCGGTATTTCCTCCTGCTAACGGTAACACGCCAAAAGGCTGATAAACTTCCTCCCACAATGCCATCCCACCACCATAATGAAGCCATGCATTCATCTGTTGTGCGGTTAAACCAAAAGGAATTGATGAAAAAAACTGCGCGGCGGGAGCTTTGCCTTTCCAATAATATGAAGCGCTATGTGCCATTTCAATGGTGCCTTTACTTACACCATCAAAAACCGATAATGCAGGCATCAACTCTCCGGCGCCATAAACCGTAATCACTAAACGTCCGTTTGACATTTGTTTGACTAACTGCGCAAATCGTTCTGGGGCCATGCCTAAACCGGGCAAGTTTTTCGGCCATGAGGTTGCCAAACGCCATTTAATGACTTGATGAGGGAGTAAATCAGTTTGAGAAACAGAGTTTACCTTTGCAGGCGCCTCTTGTTGACAGCCAAATAGTAATATAAGAACCATTAACCAGCAGATTAGTACCACCTTGCCCATGTCTATATCCTTTATCAATCAGGCTCTTCTACTCCATGACTGTAACATATTCATAACGAGTGACAAATACAACTGATTTACGACAAAAACAAAAAACCTCACGTCATCGGTGAGGTTTTTTTATACACTAGACAAAGTGAGAAACATTAGCCTTTACAGTTAGGCGTTTTAGGTACTTCATCTAAAGCTTGCCATTCTGGCTGGCTGTAAGCATTGATAGATAAAGCATGTACACCGTTGGCTAATTCGTCTGCAAGTGCTTGGTTAACCAAACGGTGACGAGCAAGTAAACGCTGTTCGCTAAATTGATCGCTAACTACAACCACTTTAAAATGGGTTTCTGAATTAGGCGGCACATGATGGCGGTTACTTTCATTAATCACCTCTAGATGCAATGGCGCAAAGGCGTGATTCAATTTATCGGTAATGATTTGTTCGACAGACATAGTGATACTCTTATTAATCCATATCGATGAAATCGCAGGGTACTGGTTTGCCGAATAAAGGTCAAACAAGCAGGGTAAAAGTTAACGTTTGAGCACAGCTTTCTCAAGTCGAACTGACATTAACTCCTTGGCCAATCGGTTATATCGACACTATCGATACAATATAACGCATGGCTCTCATCATGTTGCTGTAATGCCTCACGTCCCAACCATGCATTAATAAATAATCCTTGTGGATCGTATGTCTGCTGCTGTTTTTGCAGATTAAAATGTCTCGAACCGCGTGGGTCGGCGCCAACACCGGCTAGATACTGCCAATTGCCCCAATTCACTGCTGGATCATAATCAATTAATTGCTGTTGAAAATACGCCGCCCCATAACGCCAATCACATTGCAGTTCATTGACCAAGCAACTTGCTACAATTTGCCTGCCGCGGTTTGACATATAGCCAGTGTCATTTAACTGCTTCATCAATGCATTCACAAACGGATAAGGTGTAGTGGCGGTTTTCCAAGCTTGAATGCGTTGGGCGTAAAAACTGGTTAATGGTTTACGCCCATTAATGCCTGAAAATCTAAACACCAGCGTATTGAATTTATGCGCGTAAAAATGGAAATACTCACGCCAAAGCAGCTCATACAAAATACACTCGGTCGATTCGTTAGCTCCTTGTTGCAACTCAAATTGCTTTAATGCTACCACGACTTGTCTTGCCGATAAGCAACCATTGGCTAACCAAGGCGAAAACTTTGTTGAGCATTCCCAGCCATCAAGTTCGTTGCGTACCGCTTTATAGTTATGGGCTAAATTTGACGAAAAGTAACTGTCTAATTGCAATTTCCCTTGTGCTTCACCACCGCAAAAGACATTGTTCATCGTGTGAGTTTGTGGCAACCAACTAGGATAAGCCAGCCAAGACTGAAGTTGTTTGTCTTGTTGCTTAAGTGCAACCATAGGCGGGAGCCAAGATACTGCATCAGTGGCTGGGCTGATATTAACGTTGTCGACCTTTTTACGAAACTGGCTGAATGTCGCAGCCAGATCGGCTAATTCAAAAGGCAGTTGCTGCAGCTCAAACAGCGTTTGCGTAGTAATAGTCGAATATTCAACATTGGAGCATTGCTGCTGAATCACTTGCCAAGCCGTTTGCTCATCGGCACCACTATGGTTACTACGGTATACCCTTGAAATATTATGAGTTTGAATTATATAGGGTAACGATTTTTGCGCTGAGGCATAAACAATATGCACCTGTTGACCATATTGATTCAACGTTTCGTCTAAAGCCCGTAATGACTCCAGTAAAAACCGCAGTCGGTACTTACCAACATAATCAGCCTGATATTGAGCTTGGCGAAACCAGCTAGGGTCGATGCAGTACACCACCATCAACTGTTGTGCATGCTGGGCGATATCTGCAAAAATGGCATTATCTGCTACCCGCAGATCATCACCTAACCAATAAAGTACATTGACAGTAGATTGTGACGTCGATTGTAGGTTCGAGTCTTCGAAAGTTTGCCCACCAGCATTATTCATCTATTCATTACCACAGTTTGTACCAATGGTAATGAGTACGTATACATAGCGGTTAACGGTTCAATAATGATCCATTTTAGCGATGTTCTCAAACTAGCTCGACCTTCGGTCTTCGAGGTTCTAGAGTCGCTTTGCTGCTAGTTCGCTACGCGGATACAGCACTTCAATTTTACTCGATATCGCTTGTCATCTCTGGGATAGAGACTGCTTAGCTGCTGAGATTCTATAGCATCTAGCCGCGCAGCGTCCTAGCCTCTAGGCATTTCGCTTTTAGCTATGGCCATTAACGATATCTGTTAACCATAGTAATTAGGGATAATTTGTCGAAAAGTAAAATTAATACGCGGTTCAACCACCTTAAGGCGTTTAGGCAAAGCATGTTGCCAGTGTTGCTGCATACTGGGATGCATAATGAGTAAATCACCAGATCCAAGTGCAAAATTCACTTTTATTTTAGTGTTTTTGTGACGCACAACAAAGTCTCTACAGGCGCCTAAAGTAACGGAAGCGATAGCAGAACCGCTGACAATCTCAGGTTCATCATCACTGTGCCAGCCCATACAATCATGGCCATCAGCATAACGATTAACCAATACTGAATTAGTGTCTATTTGATGATCATTAAGTAATTTGGCACGTAATCGGCTCAGGACTCTGGGCCAAGGTAATGCGGTAATGTGTAATTTAGAATAATGATAATCGCATCCAGGATCACCAAACCACACTTGGGTTCGAGGAGTCAGATGCTGTTTACCGTATACCTCAATTGAAACCCGCTCTAATGGATATTGATTCACTTCATTGAGCAATAACTGCTGTTGCTTGGGCGATAGAAAACCTTTAATCCAAGTAACTGGGGGGCTAATTGGATTTTTAGCCGATGGCTCGACAACATAATCTTGGGTTAAGCCGTCTTGGGGCCCACCGAAATCTAACCCATGTTGAAATCCTGCCACCTCAATTACCCTCTTATCGCCCAGCCTAGTTAATACCAACGCTTAATCTTGGCAATCCATAAACCTGATACCGCAATAACAGCCATTAGGATCAATACCGCAAAATAGCCAAAGCGCCATTTTAATTCAGGCATATTATCAAAATTCATTCCGTAAATACCCGCCACTAAGGTTAACGGTAAAAAAACGGCGGTAACTAGGGTTAATGTCATCATGACCCGATTGGTTTTATGAGCACTCACCGAAATAAAGCCATTAATGAGGCTATCCACTAAGCCTTGATAAAGACTGGCACGACTGGATAATCGCTCAAACTGATTATATAAATAGCTTAGCTGTTGATAATCCATCTTAATATGTTGATGGCTGTCATCGCGAAGCAATTGTTGCAATATCTCTTCGAGATAACTGAATGAACGTTTTGCTTTTTGTAATTTACTGCTATAACCGATTAACTCTGCCAGTAAATCATCAGATGACACCTCAAAAATCTCATCTTCTATGTCACTTAAACGCTCTTCTAACGCTAACATCACAGCTAAATAATCAACCACAATTTGGCGCATGAGATCAAAGCACACTTGACTCATATCAGCATTATCAAGCTGACCATGCTCAGAGATCCGTTGGGTAACCTTACTGACACTG
The DNA here is from genome assembly GCF_021560015.1 of Shewanella vesiculosa. NCBI lineage: Bacteria > Pseudomonadati > Pseudomonadota > Gammaproteobacteria > Alteromonadales > Shewanellaceae > Shewanella > Shewanella vesiculosa. Next base: position 2,426,321 of record NZ_CP073588.1, read on the forward strand.
ACTGACGGTTTAATATGTTGAGTGACTAAAAAGTGATCATTTACATGCAGTAGTAACTGGCTGCGTTCAAGCAGAAGATACTCTTCTCGGTCCATAAGCTCATGGGTGAGCAAGTATGAATGTGTCTCATATTCTTCAAACTGCGGAGGATGACGTTCACGTTGCGCGTCTTCAAAATCGAGATGATCGATACCAAAGTAAGGATATTGCTTAAAAAATGCTTGGCTATGTTGACTGGTAATATCGACCCATATTAAGTGCTGTTGTGGGTCATATTCAGCCATAAGGGCCTCATCTCCTTGAGATAATAATAGACCTTGTGCATTGAATAACATTATCTTTATTGCCATGAATAGCCCTTTTAACAACTCATTATTGCAGTAAAAATAGCCTAGTTTACCCTTTCAAGCTCAGCAATCGTCTCAATATGTTGTTTAATCTGCTCAAAATGACTATTAACCCAAGCACTGCTAATTGGTCCCCAGGTCGATATGCGATAATAACCATCATTATGACGTTGGCCTTGTTGCACAAAGTCCACTTCAATCCCAATATCGACAAATGCCGCTATTGCATCTTGCAATGTTCTTCTGGGCATCAGAGTCAGTTTTTGCAGGCTTAATAAGTTGTGCTGTTCTTCATCAAGCAAATGCGCTAAATATAATTTCCGTAAAAATGCTTTTTGCGATTTATTGATCACGTAATTATTTGAAAACATCTTTTACACGCCCTATTGTCTCTATATCACTCAGTTGAAATTACTGTATCAATAGCCCGTCACGCAAGCACTATTACTGGAGTGGCTTTATTACTGCATAATTAATTACTGATTGTTAAGCCACGGCATTGATTTATCGATACCTAAGATGATTAACACTACCTAAGTTACGACAATCTAGTTATAGTTTTTAATCATAGAAATAGCAGACATGGATAGCGAACAAACATGGATACTCCGCCGCACGTGAAGAGCCCATTAGAGCAACCACCAATCAATGAGCCTGCAATAATAAGCGATACCGCTATATTATCCGCAGAAAAATTGTCAGCAGAAAAAGAATCATCAACAAATATTTATGATCATGGTCGACGTTTATCTCAAGCCGATTACATTCAGCTGGCCGACTTACCACTGAGCAATATTGATGCTAACTATCCTAAGTTATTGCTCATCATTAGTACGCTTATAGCAGTGGTTGCCTTATCGCTATTAAGTGTATTTCAATTAATCGCTCAACCACTGCCATTAATGATAGCCCTAGTAGGGCTAGTTTCAGTAACCTTGTTGGCCGCTATAATCATTAAACTTATCCACCTCAAAGCCAGCAAAATTGCTTATGGATTGTTTAAACATGAAATGGTGCTGCGTGAAGGATTATTTTGGATATCGACAACAGCGCTGCCCTATACTCGGCTGCAACATGTTAATTTGTCTCAGGGACCTCTTGAGCGAAAATACAACTTGGTCACCTTAAAATGCTTTAGTGCTGGCAGTGGATTAGCTGAAATAGATTTACCAGGCCTCAATGCTGATTTAGCTGAACATTTACGCCAACACTTATTAAGCCAAGCGGCAGCGAGTCACCCGTCAGGCATCGCCAAAGATGATATGGTTGAAACAAGGGCTCCTAACCAAGAAACTGATACTTTATCCATTTATCCTGCGCAACAGGATAACCATAATGGATAAGCCATCAACAGCAGATAACCATCAGCCGCATGGAACGGAAGCCGTTGTCACTGTTCAACCAGTTGATGCAGCCAGCAGCGATATTAATCATACGCTAACCGATAACATCAATATCGCAAGTGATTTACAGCAATGGCAAGCACTGTCAGCGTGGTCTATCGTCAGTAATATTTTCAGTACCTTAAAAAGCATCCTTAGCAATGGCTTTGCTATTGTGCCCATTGTTTACACTGGATGGAAACAAGGTTTTGACATGCAATGGGGCATATTGGCGTCTGGCATACTATTATTGCTGGTGACATTATTGGCGATAATAGAATGGCGTAAATTTCGCTTTCGTCTTAATAACCATCAACTTGAAGTAAAACGCGGCTTATTGTTTACTAAAAAAGATGAAATACCCCTTAGCCGTATTCAAAATATTCGTTATGAACAACCCTTTTATTTTAAGCCACTGTCACTTGGAACCTTAGTGATTGAAACTGCAGGATCTAAGAATGATGAGGCTCACTTAGCGGCTTTAGATACCCAACAAGCGCAAACCCTAAAACGTTTGCTGCTAAATTTACCCCACGCAAAAACACTATCAACAAGTGAACATTCACAGGTTAACGAACAAGAGAGCGCAGATACCTCCCAGACTGTCGTGCGTAAAAGTTTATGGGACTTAGTGTTATTTGGCTTTTATCAAAACAACTTTATTTGGTTTGCAGTCATTGCCGGCCCCATAGCAGGCCAAGTCAATTGGGATAACATATTCGACTCACCAGTGGCGCAGCAATTTTGGCTATGGGCCCAACAACAAACCCATCAAAATATTGCCCTACAAACCATCATGGTCATAGTGGTGTTGTTTGGGGTTTACAGCTTGTTTTCGTTAATTTCAATTATCGCGGCAATCTTAAAATATCATCCATATCAGCTCGACAAACATGATGATACTTTGCAGCGCAGTGGCGGTGTGATTTCACATCAACAAGATGCCTTGGCTATAAGGCGTATTCAATTAGTACATGTTCAACAACCTATCATTGCACGTTTATTTAACCGCTGGACCTTATACTTCAAACAAGTCAAAGGCCATGAGGTTGAACATAAGACCAAGCAACACATGTTAGTTCCAAGCGTTAAGTCAGCTGAAATAGAATCTCTTTTGGCAAAAATACCTCACCTCAGCGGTGGAGCAAGCGCACTGCCCAACAGTTACTCGCCTATTCATGTTAATTGGCTAACCAGAAGAATCGCGCTGCCACTGACCCTAGCCAGTGTAATCAGTATCGTGGGGTATTATGGCCATCAAAGCCTTGGTTTTTTTGAAGTGATTTGGTTTGCCGCCATCATGGTAATAGTCGCACTGTTTATCCGCTATAAACAGTGGGGTTATGTCGTAGCAGATCAGGTGATTTGGCAACACAGTGGCTTTTTAGGTCAACAATGGAAACGAGTCACATTTGAAAAAGTTCAACACGTTTCTATTACTCAAACTCAAAGCCAAAAACAGGCTAAACTAGCATATGTTGAAGTTGGGTTAGCCAGTGGCAGTGTGGTGTTCCCATATATACCAATACAAGTGGCCGAACTGATTATTACACGATCACTTAATGCAACGAGTCACGATAACCGCAATTGGATTTAGCAAAATGAATCAAATAATAACAAGTGTTACCCCAGACCATGTAATTGATTTTTGGTTTGTGCAACTATCCTCTAAGCAATGGTGGATAAAGGATTTAGCGCTTGATTTGCAGATAAAACAAGCTTTTAGCACCACGCTTGATGCAGCCGTAAAAGGTGAATTACAACATTGGCGTACTAATGCTCAAGGCCGATTAGCTGAAATTATCGTGCTAGACCAATTTTCACGAAATATTCATCGCGATACCCCAGCGGCATTTGCCGCTGACAATATCGCATTAGTACTTGCACAAGAAGCTGTAACATTAGGCTGTTTAGCTCAGTTACCAACACAACAAGCGGGCTTTTTAATCATGCCCTACATGCATAGTGAATCAATGATAATCCACCAACAAGGCTTGCCATTATTTGAGCAATATGCGCCCAATAATCTGCCCAGCCAACAGCAACATCAAGCTATTATCGCGCAATTTAATCGTTATCCACATCGAAATAAAATATTAGGGCGCGACTCTACAACTGCCGAAATCGAATTTTTAACTCAACCCGGCTCTAGCTTTTAAGCAGATTAAAAGCATCGTTTGGTAATACCCTAGCCAGCTTCAACAAGCCATGCTATTTAACCACTAATACCGGGCAATCAGCTTTATTGGCAATGGCTTCGGCTACATTATCATGTAAAAAATGAGCCAACCCGCTTCTGCCATGACTGGCAATTACTACCATACCAATATCACCTTTATTGGCTTCGGCTAAAATTTCGGTAATCGCATCGCCACGGCGGATAACCGTTTCAATTTTTAAATTAGTATTTAGCTGCCCAAGCAGTTCATGCATTCGACTCGCAGCCGCTTCTTCCATACTTTTAGCTAACTCTTCGGGAGTAATCGCAAGTACCATATAATTTTCATCACCAAAAGGCTGATCAACTACGTGCACAATACGAATCCCAACTTGGTATAAATTTGCCATTTCAATGGCATAACGTAATGCATGTGACGCCGTATCAGAAAAATCGGTAGGCCATAAAATATTACGAGTACGCATATTATCTTCCTCCATATCATTTGCTAAAACATTACATACCAGATAAACACACTCTGTTTCGTTTCACCAATATAAGTTTCATCAACGCTGAATAACACCCCACGTTTAAAGATATGTTCAGCATTGAAGTTAAGTATAGTCAATATTAAAGAGTCACTTAGTGATCAAAGTCAAATCAAAACCGAAAACTTGCTTTAGATCAAAAAACAACCTAACATTAGACCGACTAATCAGTCGGTTTATTGAGTTGTTCAATATGACACTCAGCAAATCAACATCGTTATTTTTGTTGGAGACAAAATATGAATATGGCCGTTGATAATATTGAAACACAACTACAACAATCACTAGCCGATCAACGCGCGCGTTTCCAGTCTAATCCAGCACCTGATTATCAATCACGAGTCGATAAATTAACTCGTCTAAAACAAGCATTACTCGATAACCAGCAAGCTATTATCGATGCCTTAATCAATGATTACGGTCATAGATCGCCAAATGACACTATCATTTCCGATATTATGCCTTGTGTAAATAACATCAATTACACCGTCAAACAGCTTAAATCATGGATGAAACCCAGCCGACGCCATGCCGGTTTATTACTGTCGCCGTCTAAAGTTTCGGTGCAATATCAGCCATTAGGCGTGATAGGCATCATAGTGCCGTGGAACTTCCCGGTCATGTTATCAATGGGTCCGTTAATCACCGCCATTGCCGCCGGTAATGGCGCAATGCTCAAAATGTCTGAGTTCACTCCGGCAACGAATGCGGTATTAAGTCAGATGTTGGCAACAATATTTGACCCTACAGAAGTTGCAGTAGTTGAAGGTGAAGCCGATGTGGCCGCGGTGTTTTCAGGATTACCGTTTGACCATATTCTGTTTACCGGTTCTAGCGTTGTTGGCCGCCATGTTATGCGCGCCGCAGCGAATAACTTAACCCCAGTCACCTTAGAGCTAGGGGGCAAATCGCCAGCGATCATTGCTCCAGATATGCCAATAGACACAGCAGTAGAGCGACTTATTTTTGGTAAGTGCTTAAATGCGGGGCAAATATGTGTCGCCCCTGACTATGTCTTATGCCCAGCAGAAAAAGTTGAGGCATTTATTGCCGCTTACCAACGTCGATTTAATAAAATGTACCCTAACTTCGACACCAACCCAGACTACGGTAATATCATTAATGATCGTCAGTACCATCGCCTAATCAAAGTGTTAGACGATGCAAAAGCCAAAGGTGCAAGCATCACTTCCGCCATTACAGGCCCAATATCAACAACACAGCGGAAAATAGCCACTCAACTAGTGACTAATACCACTGATGATATGCTGATTATGCAAGACGAGATCTTTGGACCTTTATTACCGATTATTAGCTACCAGTCGATTGATGAAGCGATGGCTTACATCAATAAAAACGATCGTCCATTAGCCTTATATGTGATGAGTTTTGAGCCACAAACTCAACAAAAAATATTAGCTCACACTCATTCTGGTGGTGTATGCATTAACGATACGGTATTTCATGTTGCCGCCGATGATGCGCCCTTTGGTGGCATTGGTCCATCAGGTATGGGGCACTACCACGGCAAAGAAGGTTTTTTAACCTTTAGCCACGCTAAAACCATTCTACACAGCGGTAAAATAAATAGTGGTATCTTGGTTCACCCGCCTTATGGCGGTATTATCCAACGGTTATTAATGAAGTTTTTCTTGCGTTAACACCGGTTTATCGCCACTGCAATTATTGTGTGACAAGCAATAATTGCTCAGCGTAATGAAGAGTCAAACTGATTTAACAGATAATCATCAACTCTCTCCTTATAAACAGACTTTAGATCAACAGGTATCTTGATTCGATGAGCCGTAAAGCAGTGATGACGACAGATAAGAAACAAGCCATTTTAGATTCAGCTTTACAGCTGTTTGTGAAGAAAGGCTTTAATGCTACATCGACCGCCTCAATAGCCAAAGCGGCTGGCGTAGCAACGGGCACCTTGTTTCATCATTTTCCAACCAAAAAAGACATCATGAGCCAGCTGTTTTTATCCATTAAACAAGAATTTGCGACCAATATGATCAGCAATACTGATTTTAGTGGAGATATTGAACAAGATGCTAACACCCTATGGCAAAAAGCCATCGATTGGGCGATTGCACAACCGTTAAAGCAACTGTTTTTTTTGCAATATTCGATGTCAGCAGACATTGATGCTGACGTCAGAAAGCAAACGATGAATAGCATTTTAGGATTTGTGGTCGAGTTGATTGAGCAAGGTAAACAACAGCAGATTATTGCAGACTTTCCCAATGCCTTATTACTCGAAAACTGCCATGGGCAGTACTTAGCGGCGATTCGATTCTTTACCGACAACCCCAATTTAGGCGACGATGATGCGCACAGGAACGCTAGTTTTAGATTATTTTGGCAAGCAATGAAAGCGTAGCGTACTGAACACTGTATTATTCATCTACACTAAAACCGCTTAAATCAATTTCTTCATTGTCTGCTGTTATCTGGGTATCAAAATCTAATTGAGGTGTATGCGCGGTTTGCAGGGTTTGAAGCTCAAGCTGTTTCGCTTTATGAATGGCATACTGGCGACGTCGTTTACGCTGTAAACACAAACGGATCACATCTTGCTTTTGTAACTCGCTAAACGTCATCCAGTTAAAACGTTCATCGCGACTACGATGGCAGCCCATACAGTAGCCGCGACTGTCTGACTGACAAACGCCGATACAAGGGCTTGGCACCGCAAAAAAACTTAACTGTTCCATCATTAGAATGCTTAACCTCAGCGAATATTGTTAAATGCCAAATATACGATATAGTCATTAATAGTTTGCTTTGATAACGGCTCAGAACCGACTAACGTCGTTATCGAACACCTTGATATTAAGGTTATACTAATTGAGTTAATTTTGTACATTATTGCACGTTAAAGGAAGTCTTATGACAACACCACAGCGTTCAGGTAAGTTTTTTACTCAAAAAATAGCGCATTATCAATTCATTACCCTAATCTGTAGCCTGCTATTACTGACATCTTGCACGGTAAAACCCAAGCAAGATTATGATGTTAATTACGATTTTTCTGTACTCAAAACATTCAGTCAGCTCACCGTAAAACAAACCGATGATCCGTTAACCGCTGATCGTATTAATGCCGAAATTAAACAAACCTTACTTAATCAAGGTTATGTCTTTACTAAAGACAATGCTGACTTTTTAGTGAGTTACGCATTTTTCACTGAAGACGAAGAGCAAGATTCTGGGTTATCTTTTGGTTTAGGCTCTGGAACGTGGGGCGCTAATGGTGGGTTAATCGTTGGAACAAGTATGGGGATCCCTCTAGGCAGTGACACGGCTAAAATTCAAACGATTCAAATTGATATTATCGACCCTGCCAGTAAACGCTTAATTTGGCGTGGCACTAGTCAGTATCGCTATGATCAAGGTGGCGAATATAAAGTGAAAAGTATCCAGCAAACTATCATCGCTATTTTGGGGCAATTTCCACCCAAAAAAGAATAATAGCCTTAATTTTACTCTCGGTAATAATCGATGCACAGTGGCTGATCAAATATCTATTTAGCAATGAGTCACTTCACGGTAAACTAAGCGCCACATTACTTTATTGACCCAGTTGAAATGACGACAGAAACATACAACCAAGCTTTATTAACACTTGCGCTAGCTGGAATAGAAGCCATAAATACTTCGGCATCAAAACACAAATCCGTCAGAACACCAGCACAAGAAAGCCATTTTTTATGTAACTGGATGGTTGAGTCGTTAAAAACAAAACGCTTTTCAAAGCTCATGGCAGACGACTTAACAACTTGGATCAGTCAAGCACGAAGTCAAGGTGCGGGAGCTCAACTGAAACGTTTGTTAACCTGTATTGCAGATCAATATCAACAAGCTAACAACAGTACTATTGCGACCGGTGCAGGACTTAAAGGCCTTTTAGCCGCCTTGACGGAACAAAAGTGGGTGGTGATCACCGATACCGATATAGATGTAAAATTAAAACTCGGCAGCGATGGTCAATCCAGCATAGTCATCTCAGCAAAACAATTTAATCAGCATATTGTTGACGATAAAATTGTTAAACCCATCTCAATGTACATTCGCGGCGACGAAAAACTGGTCGCTCGCTTAGCACTAGAACAAGGTTTATTACTCAGTCAAGCCAATAAAAAGACTTCTCTGATCAAACATCATAAAACTTACATGCTAATGCCAAGTAATTTACATCCAAGTTTATGCTTGCTGTGTCTTGACCTTTATTAGCTATCAATAGTTGATATAGTCTTGATACAAAAATAAAACTAAGGAATCACCATGAAAAAACGTTTTATAGCACTGTCTTGCTTTGTGATGTTTTTTTGTGGTTCGACAGCTCAAGCCAGTACAGTTCTTAAGTACAACGTCAACGCCTCAAGCAGTTGGGTACCTTATTATATTGCTGACTCAGCAGAAGAACCTGGAATACTAGGAGAGCTGGTACCTTTACTGCTGGCAAAAGCCAATATTGACATTGAAAAACATAACTTCCCGCCAAAAAGAACCAATTATGCCCTCGATAACGGCTTATTAGATTTCGACTTTGTTAGCCCCGATTGGTTTCCTAATAAGGATTTAGGCACGCTTTTTGTACAATCTGATCCCATAATAGCTATCCAAGAAAATATTATTACTTTGGAGGAAAATGCTAAAAACTGGCAAAATATCAATAATATTAAAGGCAAAGAAATAGGCACGGTACGTGGTTATTTGTACCATGATGATGCGCAATATACTCGGGTCGATTTTGTTTCAGAACGCGATCTCATCAAAGCCCTGTATAAAAACAGAATTGATGTGGCTATCTGCGGCGATTTACCCGCCTTATATTGGGCTAAAAAACTCAACAGTCCTATCAGCCTTGCGGCAATTCATACACAAGGCGAGTTAGTGATGCGTCTTCGTAAAGAGCACCTAGCCTTGTTACCACAAATCAACGCCGCTATTGCAGAATTTAATCAAAATGGCACTACTCAAAGTATTATCGATAAATACACCAAGCAAGATGTATTTAATCGGTAATGCTATTGCCTACTACTACTGCCAACATTCTACAGGCAAATTAAAACGGATTTACACTGTAGCCATCATGAGCCAACACGGCATGGGCAGTTAACGCCGATAATGCCATCTCAACGCCTGGCAATAAATCGTCAGTGGTAATGCCATAATATGCCGCGGTTTGACCACATACATAGAACTTTGCGCCATGCTTAACTAGCTGAGCAATTAAGTCTTTATTGACATTTTTTTGTCCCGCATTGAGCGGCTGGTAAACACTATCCTTGGTCATATCATTCGCAGCTTTACCATGCACCACCATAGCAACAGAAATATCTTCAAGCTTAACCCCGGCTGCCACATGCATGTTGATAAAACGCGCTAAGGTATCAATACTACGATTTAATTCTGCAGGTTTTGCTGCACTACTTAAATCAAAAGCGACTTTGAACTTCATTCCAGCAGGTATCACTAAGCTACTATTTACTTCAGCTATTTTGCCATAATCCTTAATTATCGGCCCTGATTTAAATGCCTCAGTCCCAGCTGAAGCGGTAAATGATAAAGAGGTCATTAAGGTAAATATCGCCGCTGCCAAAACACATTTACGGGCTGAATGTAAACTGACTGTCATTATATTGATATTCCTTATAGCTATTATTATGGTTACTCTAGCACTGATTTATACTTATGATTCATGCCGTTTCTGAGTATAATTACGCCCTCAAAACTACCACGAAAGAATGATATGTCAATTCGTCCAATTACCGCTAATGATTGGCCCGCTATTATGGCGATCCAAGCGCAATGTTATGTTGAACTAACACCAGAATCGCTTGAGGTTATGCAAAGTAAATGGCAAACCTCCCCCTGCTAGCTGTGTGGTATTTGAACGACAAGGTAATGTGCTAGCTTATGCTCTTGTTCACCCGTGGCAAAGAGGCGATGCCCCGTCACTGAACCGTGAATTAAAAGGGCCTATTGAGAGCAACAGCTGGTATTTACATGACATGGCTATCTCACCCAATGCACAAGGTATGGGTGTTGGTAAGCAGCTATTTACCTACCTAATTAATCAGGCTAAAACATTAATGCTCAATGGTATTGGATTAGTTGCAGTTCAAGGCGCACAAACATATTGGCAACAGCAAGGGTTTAAACCTGAGCCCACCTCAGCAAAGCTAGCACAATCATTAGACAGCTACCCTACTGGGGCATGTTATTTATATTTACCCTTATGATAAAAGCTCGCGCCATGTTGCTATCAGTTTATAACCACTGTGCGTTTAACACTCTATGACATTACTAATCAACTTAAGCAGTAACGTTGCGGCTTTATTAGGGGATCTCGCCGATTGAGATATCCTAGGATATGTTGATGTTTCAAGGTTATTTTTGCAGTGAATGTTTGCTCTATAACTGCAACAGTAAACAATAAGGCTAAGGCTTTGGAATATGGTTATGCAGCATAAAAGCCGATAACGCAGGAGCGATGGCCAGTAAACACTGCCCGAAGGGCCAGCTAAAATCGTGTTGCTGTTTGTTGAGCGAATCTTGCTTAACTTGCTAGGCGGCTATCCACTCGCCTCGATTAATACACGTTTACATTGAACAAAATGCAACCAACAAAGTTCAATTGTTTCTAGTGGTGAAAAATTTATTGCCAGTTACAGCAAATCGGCTTGGTTATAACGAGATGAACGTGGGACAATTAACCGCTATGCAAGAGGCCGCTAACTTTACTGTATTTGCCCTTTTGTAGTTTGGTATCTCAAAGCCCCACGAATAGCTTAACGACTTGCAGGCAGAATCTGCATTTATAGGTACCATATTGTTTATTTTTTACAGTGAATTACATTAATTTCAGGAGTTTACATGGCGCGCCAAGTGATTTACACCTTTAAAGGTCAAACCAAAACCATCGCTTTTAGCTACGACATACATCGCGATCTTTATGAAGCAGCCGCTGAAGCTGAAGGGATTGACTTAAAGAAATTTTTGGCCATGGAACAACAAGTTGCCTTAACGTCAAAAAAAGGCGCTAAAGCAGAAAAAGAATTTCGCAAGACCGAGTTTGCACGTTTTGGTTTTAGTAGCATTAAATTTGTTCGTGAAGATGATGATATTTAATCATTTTGATATCAATAAGGACTGTCTATGTTGAATTCAGATCATGCTAATTTCCCTCGTGCGAGTTTTATTCGACGTTTAGGTGCTATGGCGTATGACTCAATGCTCGCAGTAGCCGTTTATATGTGTGCTGGTGCCTTGGGCTTTGGGGTGTTCTTTGCTTTACAAAGCAGTGGCCTTATCGCGATGAATGGTCATGAACACGTGTCAGATCTTCTTAATAACACCCCCCATTTACCATGGATTTTACCAACTCTGGATAGCGCTTTGTGTTGGCGGATTTTATGCCATATTTTGGAGTAAAGGCGGGCAAACCTTAGGTATGCGCGCTTGGCGACTCAAAGTGCAACATCCTAACGGTCAAAACCTGAGTTTTATTACCGCATGTGCTCGAATCGTGTGGTCTTTACTGGGTATTGGTAATCTATGGATTATCATCAATGATGACAAATTAGCATTACAAGACAAGATGACTCGTTCAGAAGTGGTAGTGCTGTCTGTAGAAGCCAATCAAATGCGAAATTGGCGCGGCGCATAGCACATTCACCCACGGCTAATGGGAAGTGTTAAAGCAAAAAAATGGCAACCAGAAGGTTGCCATTTTTTTACAGATTATCGATTAAATGTTCAGTGTTATTTGCGAATATAATACAAAGCTAATCCGGTAAATAGCATGCTAGGAGCAATTGCACCGACTACAGCAGGCAATTCGTACACTATGCTCATAGGCCCAAATATCTCATTGCTAATATAAAAACTAAAACCAGCGACCACACCCAACAACACGCGAGCCCCCCATGGTTACGGTACGTAATGGTCCAAACACAAACGATAACGCGACTAACATCATTACAGCGACGGTGACGGGTTGCATAATCTTGCGCCATAATGCCAGCTCATAACGACTCGGATCTTGTTGGTTAACTTTTAAATAATCTAAATAATCAATTAAGCCACTTATGGATAATGCCTCGGGCTTAATCGACACAACACTCAACTTATCTGGGGTTAATGTAGATTGCCACACATCGGAGTCAAGAAAATCTCGCACCACTCTATCATCGACCACAGTGGTGTTCTCAACCACAGATAATTGCCAAGCATCATCCCTAAATTGAGCGCTTTTAGCATGTGTCACTCTGGTTAATTCTTGTTGGTCATTAAACTCATATAAACTAATATTATTCAGAGTATTAACGTCTTGAACCTCACCGATATTGACGAATAAATCACCATCTTTCGCCCAAATACCTCGATGAGATTTAATTAAACTCCCGCCAGATATTTTAGTCGCTTGAAGCTCTTTAGCACTTTTCTCAGCAATAGGTGCACCCCATTCCCCCAGAGCCATAACCAGAATCATCAATGGAATCGCTGTTTTCATCGCCGACTGGGTGATTTGTAAGCGCGACATACCTGAAACTTGCATCACCACTAATTCAGAGTTAGAAGCCAGCATACCCATACCAATTAGCGCACCAAGCAGCACTGCCATTGGGAAAAACATTTCAATATCTCGAGGGATCAAAAACAATACATAGATAGCAGCATCGAGCATGGTATAAGCACCCCGCCCAACCAAACGTAATTGATCAACCCACTTGATGATGCCTGATAAACCGGTCAAAATAAGTAAACATAAGCCAGATGTACTAACGATCATCCGCGCAATATACAGGTCTAATATTTTCATAGCGTCACCTGCTTACGTTTAAATAAGCCCAAGAACTTCATCCCTGTTGGTCGCTCTTTAATTAATAACAATAATCCTAACATCAGTGCTAATGCATGGATCCACCACATGCCTAAGAACTGCGGCACCACCTCATCTTGCAGTGCTTTTCGCCCTGCAATCATTAATCCGAAATAACCTAAATACAGTAAAATAGCGGGGAACATTTTGGCAAACTTCCCTTGGCGAACATTCACTCGCGCTAATGGCACGGCAATTAAGGTCAACAATGGAATTGAGATAGGGATCGCCAGTCGCCATTGAAATTCAGCCGCCGCTTCCGACCCTGGGGTATCCAATAGTTCATTGACTGGCAGCGCAGAAAGTTTACGTCGGCGCTCATCGACTTCTTGTTCTTTGATTTCCATTTTATAGCCGCCAAACTCAATTACTTGTAATTCGAGTGATTTAGGGCTGCCTTGATAACGAAAACCATTGTCGAGTTGTAATTGTTGACTGCCGATATTATCTTCAACCACCCGACCTTTTTTGGCCACAACAATATTAGTTAAGCCATTCTCATCTTCTGGGTCTGGCAGCTGCGCGACAAAAACTTTATCTAACGTATTGTCTTTATTTATTTTTTCAACAAACAATACCGCGCGGCCATTTGGACTTGCTTGAAATCGGCCTTGAGTTAGTGCTGCAAGACCAGCTTCAGACTGAGCCTTTTCTAGTACTTGATTTTGGCGTTCTTCTGCCCAAGGTCCGACGTAAACAGACAAATAGGCCGTGAACAATAAATTAGCAAATGCGACTAATAACGTTACTCGAGTGACATACCACTCACTGACACCAACACCATGCAAAACGACCATTTCATTTTCAGAATACATGCGCCCGTGAGCCAACAATATCCCTAAAAAGAAACTTAGCGGTAACACCAATACGGTTAATTGAGGCAAGTTTAAGCCCAATAATGTCATCACTAAAGAAGCCGGAAATTCACCATCTGAGGCATCTGCCAACACGCGCACAAACTGTTGGCTAATAAAAATAGTTAGCAGTACCAAAAGTACCGCAAATTGCGCTTTTAAAACTTCACTAATAAGATATCTAAATACAATCACAAGTATGATCCGGTGGCTAAACTTATCTTTTTACTGGTATCAGAGCAACTTTCATGTAAACTGACTACTTTCAGCAGTTTTGCTAGTTTTCTGACCAGCGCGGAAGGTGCTTTGGGGTCAAGGTTAACATCTATTTGGGCTGCCAATTTGCGCCTCTTTTTCGTTAATAATCCCAAACAGTTATCACCTTTTCGTTGATTATATGCCAGATGGCCTAATGCAAACATTATCTAATAAATATAAAAATTTGTCTTTAAGAATCTAGGAGTGCTCATGGAGTTTAGCGTAAAGAGCGGTAGCCCCGAAAAGCAACGTTCAGCCTGTATCGTTGTTGGCGTTTACGAACCTCGCCGTCTGTCTGGTATCGCAGAGCAATTGGATAAAATCAGTGAAGGTTACATTAGTAACCTCCTTCGTCGTGGTGACCTTGAAGGTAAACCAGGACAAATGTTGCTATTGCATCATGTACCAAACGTATTGAGTGAACGTGTTTTACTGGTTGGTTGTGGCAAAGAGCGTGAGCTAGACGAGCGCCAATACAAACAAATTATCACAAAAACCATCAGTACCCTAAATGAAACCGGTTCAATGGAAGCTGTTTGCTTCTTAACTGAACTGCATGTCAAAGGCCGCGACACCTACTGGAAAGTTCGTCAAGCCATTGAAAGCACGCAAAATAGCTTATATTCATTTGATGCATTAAAAACCCGTAAAGGCGAAACTCGTCGTCCATTACGTAAAATGGTATTTAACGTACCAACACGTCGTGAATTAACTATTGGTGAGCGTGCCATTGAACACGGCACCGCAGTATCTGCAGGAATGCATTTGTGTCGTGATGTCGCAAACATGCCACCGAATATTTGCAATCCAGCTTACTTGGCTTCACAAGCCCGCCAAATGTCTGAAGTTTACGAAAGCTTGAAAGTGACCACCATAGGTGAAGAGCAAATGGCCAAGTTAGGCATGAACTCTTATTTAGCCGTAGGCCGTGCAAGCAGTAACGAATCAATCATGACCGTGATGGAATATCAGGGCGCGGTTGATAGCACCGAAAAACCTATTGTGCTTGTCGGTAAAGGATTAACCTTCGATTCTGGCGGAATTTCATTAAAACCTGGCGAAGCCATGGATGAAATGAAATACGACATGGGCGGCGCTGCTGGTGTGATTGGCACCATGAAAGCACTATGCGAAATGAAGTTGCCTATCAACGTCATTGGTATTTTAGCCGGTTGTGAAAACATGCCTGCGGGTAATGCTTACCGTCCTGGTGATATTTTAACGACTATGTCAGGTCAAACAGTTGAAGTGCTTAATACCGATGCTGAAGGCCGCTTAGTATTGTGTGATGTATTAACTTACGTTGAACGCTATGATCCTGAATTAGTGATTGATACAGCGACCTTAACCGGTGCCTGTGTTATTGCACTCGGTAAACATGCGTCTGGCTTATTCAGTTCACACAACCCATTAGCCCATGAGCTATTAAATGCTGGTGAGCAAAGCGGTGACCGCGCGTGGCGCATGCCGTTATGGGATGAATATCAGGACATGCTAGACAGCCCATTTGCTGACATGACAAACTTAGGTGGTCGCCCAGCTGGGTCGATTACTGCGGCGTGTTTCTTGTCTCGCTTCACCAAAAAGTACAACTGGGCGCATTTAGATGTCGCAGGTACAGCTTGGAACAGCGGCGCGAATAAAGGCTCTACTGGTCGTCCGGTACCGATTTTAAGCCAATTCTTAATTAATCGTGCTGGAGTTGAAATCAACGAGTAATCGTTTGGTTTATTTAAGTACATATTGAAAGGGTAAAGCCTAGTGCTTTACCCTTTTTTGTTATCAATCAGGTAAATTAAAATACAAGCTCACCCACATGATTGATGTCATCGATTAGGCTAACCATTGACGATGTAATTGCTCACTATCACCTAGGTAATCTAATACCCAAGCCAATGCAGGTGACATTTGATCGTCATTCCAAGCTAAACAACAAGCACTAGGCTGTTTCACTTTATGCAGTTTTTTACACACTAATTGACCAGATTTAATCAAAGGTGCAGCCAAATGTTCTGGCATGTACCCAATCCCCAGTCCTTCAACAAAACAGTTAATTGCGCTGTGCCAGTCAGGCACCACTAACCGTCGCTGATTCGTTAACAACCAAGTGATCCGCTTGGGGATCTCACGGGAAGTATCTTCAAGACAAATAGATGGAAAACCTCGTAACTCATCATCACTTAGTGGACGCATTATCTTGGCTAATGGATGCCCTGCACTGACCACAAACAGCCAATCAATATTACCCATGTTAGTGTATTTGAATGTCCCGCCAACCGGATTTGCAGTTGTCGCACCAATGGCGATGTCACTTAAGCCTTTGGCAAGCGCTTCCCAAACACCGTTAAAAACTTCGATACGAATAATCAGTTCAACATCATGAAACTGTCTGTAAAAATCTGCGATTAATGCATGCATGCTGTCAGTTCTGGCAATATTATCTAGCGCAATAGATAACATAGGTTTCCACCCATTAGCGACTCTAAGGGTATCTCGTTTCATCAATTCCATCTCGCTAAGAAACTGACGTGCTTTGGCTGCAAAATGTTTTCCCGCAGGAGTAAGGCTAACGCTTCTATGGTGGCGAATAAATAGTTCAACCCCGAGTTCTGTTTCAATTTGCTTAACTGAGTAGCTTATAGCAGACGGTACTTTATGCAGTTTTTTTGCTGCAGTAGTAAAACTGCCAGTTTGAGCAACAACATCAATTAGCTCAAATATTTGTTGTGAAAGCATATCTATTTAACTCATTTAATGGCGGTATTCATGGGATATAACAGGACAAAATGAATCATGTGCTAAGGGCATAATCGGATTCAATTATGCTTTACAACAAGCATCCAATCAAATTTTTTGATGACAGAATTCAAAAATAAACGTTTTAAGCTAATTAAGTAAACCATTAAGCTAACAGGCTTTATTGAAACAACGAAAAAGACATGTTTAAAATGAGTAACAACGACCTAATAATTAACAAAAAAAACACTAACATTACATTTTACCTCTTCCTGTTTTATTTAGCCTTAATGAGTATGTTAGGTTTCATTGCTACCGACATGTACCTGCCATCATTCAAATCTATTGAAGGGACTTTTAATGCCAGCACTTCTGAAGTGGCCATATCGTTAACCAGCTTTTTGGCAGGACTTGCAATTGGACAGTTATTATATGGACCATTAGTCCATAAAATAGGTAAACGTAATTCACTGTTTATTGGCTTAAGCGTATTTATGTTGGCAAGTGCACTGATTGCACTCAGTGACAGTATGATGGCGATGAATATTGCCCGCTTCTTCCAAGCGATTGGCGCTTGCAGTGCTGCAGTCATTTGGCAAGCGATTGTGATTGAACAATACCCAGCCGATAAAGCTCAAAATATTTTCTCTAATATTATGCCTTTAGTGGCATTATCTCCGGCATTGGCGCCCATTGCTGGCGCAATGATACTGAATAGTTTTGGCTGGCGCGCGGTGTTTATTAGTTTGTGTATTATAGCTGTACTGTTGATTGTCATGACCTCTATTTTTGTCCCCAAAGAAACTGTGAGCCTGCATAAAAGTAAGCCTAATATTGGCTATCAACAATTACTGGCTAATACACGATACTTAGGTAATGTGATAATTTTTGGCGCCTGTTCTGGTGCTTTCTTTGCTTACCTAACGCTTTGGCCTGCGGTGATGGAACAGTATGGTTATGCTGCGACTGAAATTGGCTTAAGTTTTATACCTCAGACCATTATGTTTATTGTTGGTGGCTACTCGAGTAAGTTGCTGATTAAAAAGTGGGGAACTCAAGTCAGCTTGAACTGTTTACTTATTTTCTTTGGTTGTTGTGTTACAGCCATTTTTGTATCCAGCGTGATCCTCGATACTGAAACGATCTTACCACTGCTAGTTGCATTTTCATTACTCGCAGGAAGCAATGGCGGTATTTACCCGATTGTGGTTAATAATGCCCTGCAACAATTCAGCAATAACGCATCCAAAGCTGCTGGTTTACAAAACTTTCTTCAAATCACCATCGCTTTTGGGGCATCAAGCTTGGTTGCCGTGTGGGCGAGTGCTGGCGATAATGCCATTGGTTGGGGAATTCTAGCCTGCTCCATTCTGGTTGTGGTAGGCCACTGTATTAAAAGTCATGATTCTTGGGCGAGCATTCGCGAGAATTTTACCTTTCCCGACCCGGCAAGACTATCTCAAGCCTTCACTAAACATGATCAATAACTGTGATGTGGCGATAAAATAATCATCATATTTTAGGTTGTTTATCGAACAATTTAACGCTAACGCTCATAGTCAAATTAACAATCACAAGGAAGTGATTGAATGATGTGAATCAACCACTTGATAATGTCATTAGCAGTGGCATACAAATAAAGAAGCGGTTACTTTGCATATACGCCAACCAACGAGCTCTTTGCAAAAGACCATCCGCAAGTTCATTTCATCCCCCATCCTTTACCCTATTTAGTTACCTAGACGATGACCGTTTAAACGGTTTTTCAATCGATATTATTCAAGCGATGATGGAATATACCCAGCCAACATTGAAATGCCTCCCCTTAATAGAGCTTTTCAGTTATTAAAGTCGCAACCAAACACGGCGTTATTTGTCATTGCTAAAAGGCCGGAAAGAGAAGTAAACATGAAATGGGCAGGCCCCATGATTAGTAGCGGAGTGTATTTTTACCAAAAGCGTAATTACGGACTATCACTAGCAGATTTAGAAGACTTAAAACGTGTCCGAAATGTTGGTGTAGTGCTTGGTAATGCTGAGCACCGACTTAGATTCCCAAGGCTTCACCAACCTCAGTACTGACAAATCCCAATTGCAATCGCTCAAAATGCGCAGTTACGGCAGAGTTGATGTTGCACCTATGAGCGAGCTAGTGATGCCTTTTGGCAAAAGCAGCCGATATCGATATCAACTCAATAGAGCGTACTCCTATTAAGTTGTACGACTCTATCTTATATATCGCATTTTCAAACGACACTTCTGATGAGGTTATTGCACTATGGCAGTAAGTATTTGATGAGTTAACATCATCAGGGATGTACCAAACCATTTAGCAAGATTATTTTCCAACTGATACCGATTTTGCTAAACGATAACGGATCATTAATTTCCAATACATAACAACTGCAATAGATAGTTTTTACTATTGAATTTTCGTTACCCGCTAAATATGCTTAATGTAATCTCCCCAAAAGATCCTCTCTAAACCAAACTGACTAAGAATAAACAATGATTAACTTGTTACATCTAAGTAACAAATTTAATATAAAACCCAAAATAGCTTAAATGTATAATTTAATGAAATAAAACTCACTGAAAGGAATGTTCAGATGAAGGCGATGAAAGTCATACTCATTTCAATAGTCAGCGCGTTGGCGCTTTTTGGGTTAATGGCTATTTTATTGGGCTGGCTACTCAGTTCCATGTGCGGTAATAACGTTTACACCGAATCACTTTCATTAGATAAAATGTACAAGGCTGTTATCTTTGAAAGAAGTTGCGGCGGCGCTTCTGGCCATTCAACCCAAGTATCAATCATAAAAGCTGACGAGCAACTGTGTGACAATTGCGCTGGCGACGTGCTCGTTGCCAATGGCCATCCTAACAACAATAAACTCAAATTAGTATGGCTGGCTCAACATGATTCACAAGGTCAACAACTGCAAATTCATATTCCAGCTGATATCGCAATTGAGACTCAAGAAACTACTTGGTCCTCTTGGTTTGACAGTATCGATATTTCCTACCCTGTATTTGACCATTACCCATTAGCCTGTGAACAAACGCCGCAACCTAAAGCGTGTCAGTTTGTGACAAATGATCAGAAACTTATTGATGTGTTAATCAAGTATGAAGGCTTTAAAAACCATAAAGCACTGGCTGTATCGGTTAACGATATTGGTAATGTTAGATATGGATACGGTTTTGGTTATGACTCAATGTTAAAAGCACAACGCAGAGCTTTAAAAGAGTGCACCAAAGGGACTAGTCCTACTCATGTAAAGTGTGAGTTAATCCGCTAAGGAGACCGAATGCGATTTGACTCGTCAGCTACACAAAGTACATTGAATTGATAATCAAAAAATAGCTGCCTGTTACGACCGCTTCAGCACTCGTTTTAGCTTATCAGTCAATCAGCAACAAGTTTATAGTCGACTACTACTGTGAGGCCCATGGCGTAAACAGCTAATAATGATTAATAACATCCCCTATAATTTAACCATTAGGTGGTTTGTACTGTGGCGTTCAAGCTTAACGCCAGATCAACCATCTCCTCAACGTCCATCCATCACAGAGCTATTACCGCAACGGCGTAGAAAATCCATTATGATAGCGATATATGCCGGATTAATAAGCGCGATTAAACTCACGTTAGTGATATTGAGCTATTCTAACTTCATATAAATATCGCACCTCACAGCCATTAACCCACGGCCTATTTTAGTGTAAACTCGAGCTCATCTCTTTAACCTGTTAAAAGCATCACTACATGACTCAAGCCTTGTTTTACCTTATGCCTGATAATCATAATCAAATGAGTGCATTAGATGCGCTGTATTTAGCTGCGTGCAGGTTAGCTGAGCAACAATATCGCCAACAAAAAACCGTCTACATTCACTGCAAAGACAAACAGCAAGCGTATGCAATTGACGAATTACTGTGGCAATTTGAGCCCAACGCTTTTGTACCACACAACTTAAAAGGTGAAGGCCCGATGACGGGCGCACCTGTGGAAATTGGTTTTGATACCTTAGGGCCAAATAAAAGTCGCCAAGTTCTGATTAATCTTGCAGACCAAATGCCCAGTTTTGCGGTAAACTTGCCCCATATTATCGATTTTGTCGCTAATGATGACGAACTCAAGCGCATTGCTCGCAATCGCTACCGTCAATATCAGAATGTAGGCATTACGCCCAGCACTCAAACATTAGCTGAATAAACACTTAATTTAGATAGAGAACATAACGCTCCTATGGAAAAAACATACAACCCAAAGTCTATCGAACAAGCCCTTTACCAAAACTGGGAAGAGCAAGGTTACTTCAAGCCGCATGGTGATGAATCAAAAGGCAATTACTGCATCATGATCCCGCCACCGAATGTAACCGGTAGCTTGCACATGGGTCATGCCTTCCAAGATACCATCATGGATACCCTTACCCGCTTTGAGCGCATGAAAGGTAAAAATACCTTATGGCAAGTCGGCACCGACCACGCGGGTATCGCGACGCAAATGTTAGTTGAGCGTAAGCTTGAAGCCGAAGAAGGTAAAACTCGCCATGATTTAGGCCGTGACGCCTTTATTGATAAAGTGTGGGACTGGAAAGAACAGTCTGGTGGCACTATTACCAAACAGCTTCGCCGCATGGGCGCATCAGTTGACTGGGATCGCGAACGTTTCACTATGGATGAAGGCTTATCAAAAGCCGTTCAAGAAGTGTTTGTTCGCCTGTACGATGATGAATTGATTTATCGTGGTAAGCGCCTAGTTAACTGGGATCCAAAGCTACACACCGCCATTTCAGATCTGGAAGTTGAAAACAAAGAGAAGCAAGGCCACATGTGGCATTTTCGCTATCCTTTGGCCCAAGGCGCATTAACTAGCGATGGTAAAGATTACCTAGAAGTCGCCACGACTCGCCCAGAAACCATGCTAGGTGACAGCGCAGTAGCCGTGCATCCAGATGATGAACGTTATCAGTCATTAATTGGTAAATTCATTCTATTGCCTGTCGTAAACCGTTTAGTACCGATTGTTGCCGACGATTATGTCGACATGGAATTTGGTACTGGTTGTGTAAAAATCACTCCAGCCCATGACTTTAACGACTATGAAGTCGGTAAACGTCATCAACTGCCTATGTACAACATCTTCACCTTAGATGCCACCGTACGTAGTTTTGTTGAAGTGATTAACACTGATGGCACCCCAAACAAAGACATCGAAATGGCCTTACCAGAGCGTTATGCTGGCCTGGATCGTTTTAAAGCCCGTGATGCTATCGTGGCTGAATTTGACAGCTTAGGTCTACTTGAGAAAGTCGCTCCGCACGGCTTAAAAGTGCCTTATGGCGATCGCTCAGGTGTGGTGATTGAACCATTATTAACCGACCAGTGGTACGTGGCCGTGCAGTCAATGGCCAAAACGGCGATTGAAGCAGTTGAAAATGGCGACATCAAATTTGTACCGCAACAATACGAAAACATGTACTTCTCGTGGATGCGCGATATTAAAGACTGGTGTATTTCACGTCAACTTTGGTGGGGACACCGAATTCCAGCTTGGTACGATGAAAACGGTAAAGTCTACGTTGGCCGTAACGAAGCTGAAGTCCGCGCTAAACACAAATTTGCCGACTCAGTAATATTACGTCAAGACGATGACGTATTAGACACTTGGTTTAGCTCGGCATTATGGACTTTCTCAACCTTAGGTTGGCCTGACAACTTAGAAGACTTAAAAACCTTCCACCCAACCGACGTGTTGGTCACAGGTTTTGACATCATCTTCTTCTGGGTTGCGCGGATGATCATGATGACCATGCACTTCATTAAAGATGAAGATGGCAAGCCACAAGTACCATTTAAAACCGTTTACGTTACCGGTCTTATCCGTGACGAAGTCGGCAATAAAATGTCAAAGTCTAAAGGTAACGTACTTGATCCATTAGACATGATTGACGGTATCGAGCTTGAAACCTTAGTTGAAAAGCGTACTGGCAATATGATGCAGCCGCAACTGGCGGCAAAAATTGAGAAAAGTACCCGTAAAGAGTTTGCCGACGGCATTGAAGCTCATGGTACCGATGCACTGCGCTTTACTTTAGCAGCAATGGCTTCAACCGGCCGCGACATCAACTGGGACATGAAACGTCTTGATGGTTACCGCAGTTTCTGTAACAAGTTATGGAATGCGTCACGTTACGTGTTAATGAACACTGAAGTGCAGACCGATCCAGATAGCGATGAAGCTGGCGAGCCTTTAGATTGCGGTCAACTATTAGTTGATGGCAAACCAGGTGCGATGGAATTGTCGCTAGCCGATCGTTGGATCATTGGTTTATTTAACCAAACCGTGAAAACCGTTGAAGACCATATGGCAGCTTACCGTTTCGACTTAGCCGCTAACACCTTATACGAGTTCACTTGGAATCAATTCTGTGACTGGTATTTAGAATTAACCAAGCCTGTTATGCAAAATGGCACTGAAGCGCAAATGCGCGGCACTCGCCACACTTTGGTCAATGTGCTTGAAAAAATGCAGCGTTTAATGCATCCATTTATGCCGTACATTACCGAAACGATTTGGCAACGCGTTAAACCGTTAGCTGGCGTCACTGGTGACACCATC
This sequence comes from Shewanella vesiculosa, assembly GCF_021560015.1. Classification (NCBI taxonomy): domain Bacteria; kingdom Pseudomonadati; phylum Pseudomonadota; class Gammaproteobacteria; order Alteromonadales; family Shewanellaceae; genus Shewanella; species Shewanella vesiculosa. The sequence goes on from NZ_CP073588.1 coordinate 2,450,131, forward strand.
ATGCTAGCATCGTTCCCAACTTATCAAGCAGATCAAGTTGATGCGACCGCGATGGCCGATCTTGAATGGGTTAAGCAAGTGATTGTAGCGGTACGTAATATTCGTGCAGAGCTTAATATAGCCCCATCAAAGCCGCTTAATGCGTTACTGCGTGGTGTCAGCTACGAAGATCGTATACGTCTTGAAGCAAACCAAACATTCTTTGCTAGTTTGGCTAAACTTGAGACGATGACTATTTTAGCAGAAGGTGAAACAGCGCCAATGTCGAGTACTCAGTTAGTCGGCAATATGGAGCTATTAATCCCAATGGCAGGTTTGATCGATGTTGGCGCCGAAATGGCCCGTATCGATAAACAGCTAGAAAAGCTTGCTCAAGAAATTGCCCGTATTGAAGGTAAATTATCTAATCAAGGTTTTGTGGCTAAAGCCCCTGCGGCAGTTATAGATAAAGAACGCGCTAAGATGGCAGATTTAACTCGTGACATTGAAAAATTAAACGAACAAAAAGTCGAATTAGCTAAGATTTAACTGAAAGCCTCTATTTACCTTGAGGTTTACTCAGTTTACACAAAGCCTTCTATAAAAAACCAGCGAGTAATTCGCTGGTTTTTTATCTTTGTTGATGTGATTCATGGCAATAATTAACGCTTTATTTTGTTCAAAATTGAAACTTTGATATCTCACTTTACATTTTTGGTGTATAAGCTTCGGCCAATATCATCATTCTATTATGGGCTAAAACCATGTCTGATAAATTCTTTTTTTAAAGGTCGTCAAACCCCTAAGCCGGCTTATGGCGAAAGTGGTTATAACACCAAGCGCACAGCTAAACCTGGTACAGAAGCATTACCGCTTAAGTTGTCTGTGCAAACCGAGGCGCGTAAAACGGAAGTTGCCGCAATGGTTGCTGAAAAACAACTCTTTGCCAATATCACTATTGATGCTGACAAGCCTGAAAACATTATCGAATTAAGTGGTTTATTGAATAAACCTAAAACGGTAAAGTCTGAAGCTAAGCCTAATCGCAATGATGCTTGTCCTTGTGGCAGTGGTAAAAAGTACAAAAAGTGTTGTGGTGCCTAAACCATAACAACAAGCTTAGTCCTGAGTATTTGCATTTCTATCTCAACATCCAAATGAGAATGGCCGTTAAGCAGTTATAGACTTTTAAGCTGTTACGAGCCAATGATTAAATAAAAAAGCGGATCATTTGATCCGCTTTTTTATTGGTTTTGGATATTTCTGCAGAACTTAGGTAAAGTGTCAGCCTTTGTTATAAAAATGATATAGAACATAAAATAAAAGGGTGACTTATGAGCACTAATTCACACTCAGGCAACGATCTGAGTGAAGTAAAACAATTGGGAATGTGGGCCTCTATCACCAGTCTTGGCTATATATTTTGGCTCGTTGGCGGCATGGAGCTGGTTGAACGTATCGCCTATTATGGCGTCAAAGCCAGTGCAGGCTTATACGCTAAATCTCCGGTGTCACAAGGCGGTTTAGGCATCGACTTGCACGACTACGGTATTATTCTTGCTGTTTGGGCAATGCTACAAACCTTTATTCCTGTTATCACTGGCGGAATTTCTGATCGAGTCGGATATAAAGAGACTATCTTTGTGTCCACGATTATAAAAATTTCGGGTTATCTCACCATGGCTTTACTGCCCAATTTTTGGGGTTTCCTTATTGGTGCGATGTTACTAGCTGCAGGTACAGGGGTCTTTAAACCCGGTATTCAAGGCACTTTAGTGCTGTCGACAAAACGCGAGAACACCTCTATGGCTTGGGGGATTTTCTACCAGGTCGTTAACATTGGTGGCTTTCTCGGCCCATTGGTGGCGGTGCACATGCGTCAGCTATCTTGGGACAACGTCTTTTATGCTTGCGCCGCGATAATCTCATTTAACTTCTTATTTTTACTGGCTTATAAAGAGCCGGGTAAAGCTGATCGCATAGAGCGTGCACGCCAAGTAAAGTCAGGAGAACGGCAACAAGAAGCCCTGTGGAAAGATGCCTTAAGAGAACTTAAAAAACCGATAGTAATTTACTACATGCTGGTGTTTGCTGGTTTTTGGTTTTTATATAATTCACTGTTTGACGTATTACCGATCCACATTGCCGAGTGGGTTGATACTAGCGTTATTGTCACCTCGCTATTTGGCCCTGAAGGCACCAGTAACGGCATATTACAGTTCTGGTTGGGATTAAATAATGACGGAACTAAGGTTATGCCAGAAGGCATGCTAAACCTGAACGCCGGTATGATCATGACCACCTGTTTTTTAGTGGCCGCGTTTACCGCAAAATACCGGATCACCACCACTATGCTATTTGGCTGCATCTTAAGTATTGCCGCGATTATGTTAGTGGGCGTATTTAATGCGGCATGGATGATTGTGCTGGCAATTGTGATGTTTTCTTTCGGTGAAATGATGATTAGCCCAAAGAAAAACGAGTTTATGGGTAATATTGCCCCTGAAGGCAAAAAAGCCATGTACTTAGGCTTTGTCATGTTGCCGCAAGGGATTGGTTGGACATTAGAAGGCTACTTTGCCCCTAAGCTTTACCAAATTTACGCCTCTAAAGAGATCATCTCTCGAAATGAACTGGTTAGCCGTGGCATGAGCCAAGTAGATGTTGATAGCATTCCGCAAGGTGAAGCCTTTATGCGCTTAGTCGACTTTACTGGCATTGAAGCACAACCCCTAACTCATATGCTTTATGAAGCCAATAATATCGGCATGGCTTGGTATATTATCGGTGCGATTGGGATTATTTCTGCGGTGGGTATTTTTATCTATGGAAAATGGTTATTGACCATGCAACGCCAACAAGCAGCGTAATTAAACAGATGGCATACACTTACCAGTAGGTTTATGTTGATGAATAAAAAGGGAAGCAGCAATGCTTCCCTTTTGTTTTCTTGTCCTAAATACATTGGTCGTTTTTAATCAACACCTAAGAAAACGACCCTGTAGTTAACGTCAATCTTATTAACCCTGTTCTCATTAGCGACTCTGTTTATTGCCTATTTGTCGCTACTGTACCTCAAATGGCATCCGCAAAATAACAGACGAGAGCCTGCAACCTCAATAACTTACAGATTTATGTATCCAGCTAATGAAGCCATCGTCTGTTGTAGGTAAACACCGCCACGCTTCATGATGCAATTAAGGTCAATACGGCATTAACCTCAATTCAGTGGCCAATTAAATAGCGATAACTCAAGCTGCTAGCTTTCAGAATTGATTGAGTTGATTAGATTGAGTTGGTTAGATTGAGTTGGTTAGATTGAATTGGATTGAGTCGAATTGGATTGAGTCGAATTGGATTGAGTCGAATTGAACTGGGCTGGATTAAATCTAATCAGCTTGGATAGCTAATTTTTCGAGTAGTTATACTGATCACGGATGAGCATTAAGTGCTTATACCCTGATAGATAAAATGAATAAAAAAGGAGGCATTGCTGCCTCCTTCTTACTTACTTTCTTAAGTGATGATTAAGAAGTTATTTTATAACTAGTGCGCTGCACCTGAGTGAACTTTATCAAGACCATAAGTTTTACCTTCAGCATGACAAGTCGCACAAGACTCAATTGGTACACCGGCAGCAGACATTACGTTATCACCAGTAACTGTCGCACCATTACTCTTGAAGTGAGCTAGAGCAGCAGGACCAGAGTGAGCGTGACAACTACGACATGCTTCAGCGACAGGAGAAATAAATTCGCCACCACTGATTGCAATTGCAGTTCTACCAGATGTTAACGTACCAGTACCAGAGAAGAATGGCATAGCATCTCCCGCAGCATTGGCATCTTTATGACAAGCTTGGCAATTTGTTTTAGTTGCAGGATAGTTAACCCAAGTTTCACCATCTGTACCTAAGTAAATGCCAGCACCTGTGCTACCTGCAAACAAACCACTGTGGAAACGGTGAGCAACAGTAACTAAGTCACGATTGGTATAAGTTAATCCTTCAACCACTTCAAACGTAGGTTCGCCATCAGCATCTACACCAGCTTGCTTGTAAACATCAGCATGATATGAACCTGCATAGTTGTTGTTATGACAATCAGCACATTGTGTAAAGTTAGTCACACCATGGTTAGGTGATTTAATGTGAGATAAGTTGCCATGACAAGCATTACATTTAGCTTCATCAGCCGTTGTACGGTCGTTACCAGCCTGTGTAGGTGAGGTATAAGCTGTCAACTCAGGACTAACGAAACGTAGATTGTCCTCAGTTAATACGCCTTTAGCCGCAACTGCATCAAACATAAAGAACTTAGTCACTATGTTTGCTGGAACAGGTACATCACAAGCACCAGTATCGGTACCTGCACCTTCAGCTAGTTTGGTATTAACAACAACCATATCGGTCGTTGTATTGCCACACATGTTCATTTCAGAAGAAACTGAAAGTATTTTGCCGTCTAACTGGTTAGGGTTAAGTGCTTTAGTTAAGGTTAACTTGCCACTTTGAACCACGAACATTTCAGGATTAGAAGCAGTATTGATACTTAAGCCACGCACATAATCGCCATTGCTATCAAGTGTACCGATTAAAATATCATCGCCTGCTTTAGCTTTGTTTAAGTACTGGGTTAAATCAGTACCATCAGCCGCAACCGCACCATTTAATTTAACATCAATGATGACAGTTAATACGTCTGATGCGACTTCAGCTGAAGCGACTTCTAGTACCAAACCATTTTCAAAGGCTGCACGGCGGTCAACGCTGTGAGCTTGCATTGGGCTTAAACTACCAGCACCATGACAACCTGAACAATTCGCGTCACTTGCTGGCACAATACCTCTGTGATTTTCACCAGTCTTTAAGTTCACATTGACGTGACATGACAAACAGGCTTCTGCATAGATATTGTCGTTCCACTGGGTGCCACTATCATGACAAACAGTACATTCGTTTAACTCAGCAGGAAATCCGATTCCACCAAACATATCTTTGGCGTCACCAGTTAGAGAGTCAGCAATATGATGACCCGCATGAATGGTATGGATCATGGCATTGAAGTTGACGTTAAAACCAACTGCAGGGTCGTCTTGTCCACCAGCATAAGCAGGATTATGACAAGCTACACAATTTTCAACTTTTTGGTAATTATGATGAGCACCAATGTTGCTAATGCGCATATCAGTATCAGCGTAACCTTCCATTGGGCTATGACATTTAATACATGCAGCATTAGACACTGAGTCTTTTGCAGAAATAGCCAGTTCGCCAGTAGCAGGAATAAAATCAACCGGAGTTGATAAAATCTTATCACTTACTGCTGTACCATCAGCCATAGTAACGTCATAAACACGGATCATCACCCGCACTAAATCGTTTGCATCACCACTTGCTAGTACCACAGGCGCATTACCATCATGTGCCCAAGAACCAGTATAAGTACCTGGGTTAGCAGGATCTTCAACTAATGTACATGCATCAACGACAGACCCATCACGTGCTGTCGTACTACCCTCTAAATTACAATACATGCTGCTACCAAAATCATTAGCAAGTGCATGGTTTGTCCATAACATTGGCGCACCAGTGTCAGTAGTATTCGCTGATTGACTGGTCACATATAACGCAACTCTCTCGAGTCCTGAATATGGAACGTCCGCTCCGCCACTTCCTTTACCTGTTGCAGTAAATTTGAGGCTAAAAGGATCTGTACCTACTACTACAATATCTGTAGGAGCCAGTGTTAAGGTAAAGTCATAGGCATTTTCAACTGTTGTAACGACCGAACCAGCTGGTGTGCCCGGAGTTCCATCAGCACCCGGTGCTCCAGGAGTACCTGCTTCACCTTGGGCACCATCACTGCCATCAGATCCACAACCTGTCACACCTAATGCAGCAATAAACGCTGCAGCAAGTAAGGTTCTATTATATTTTTTCATTTTAAATCCCCCGATTTAAATTTGTAGGTTTTACACTTATAAAGTATAGGGAAATAGAACAAAACACCCGCGCGCTGTAACAAACCTGTGAAGCTTGGTTGCAAATTCGTTAACAGGAATCGATAATTTTAGTTTTGAGTATCCATAAAAACGAAACTGCCAATTACAGATTATGTAACCATAAAGAGGTAGTTGAGGGTGAGTAAAATACAAATGAAGATAAGAGGATAAATAAAAAACCGTAACACATTGAATTTACGCGTTAATATAAAAAAAGATCCAGATCACACGTTAATCATGCTGGATCTTATTTCATAAAATGATAAATACTTATATCAACAATGACTTAGTGATATCAATTATCATTTGCTTGGTCTCTAACGAGTAACGACGATAATGCTCTGCACGCTCAATTAAACAATAACTTGGCATCGCCATAACGCTGTTAAGCTTATTAAATTCACTGTCGGGTAGTTTCTCTACTCGCAGTTGTGGAATTTGCTGTGCAAACGAACCTTCATTGCAAATCGTTATCGCCAAACTGTCCATGGTGAGCATGTGCCAATACCAATCCTCTAGCTTAGCAACGCACTCTATATCTTCGATGAACAACCCGTTGGTTTGACAATAAAGCTCTAAAGGATCAATACGGCAGTTAAAACCTTTGCAACTTAAATACACAATTGAATGTTGAATGATATTTTCCAATTTAATCTCGTCAACACTAGTCCAAAATTCATGGTTAACGTTACCCACTACACAAAAAGACTTCACATTGGCAATTGGGGAAGCCTCTAGACCATGAGCATTCTGAGTATCAAAGCCAATGCCAAAATCGAGCTCACCATTATAAATCAACTCTTCGGTGTCAACTTGCCAGCTATGAAGGCTCACCTTACCGATAACATTACGAGGCAATTTACTGAGTGCTATGGCAACGCTGGTAATAATACTGGGCGAGACAGCGATATGTAGAATGGGCATTTGATGGTGATTTTGACTTTCATCTGCCACACGCTCAATTTTACTTACCATGTCACACAATTGACATACTGGCTGATACAAGCGCTCAGCTAATGGCGTTGGTTTTAATCCCTGTTGGCGACGAAAAAACAACTCATCATTAAAAATCACTCTTAACGATGTTAAACATCGACTAATTTTAGGTGCAGATACCGCAAGCTCTTTGGCGGCAAAGTTAGCAAAGCCAGTCTCGTAAATAAGCTTAAACACCAACAAACTAAATACGTCTAATTCGCTGACTTTTTTTAATGCTTGAATATCCACATATCACCTAATCTGCTGTAATGAGGCGATTAAATTAACATGTATTCAAATAATAAAAATTGATCTAGTGCTGAAAAATGCTATCAACTTCAGCTTTTGTTAATGCACGAAACTCGCCAGCTAACAAAGTGTGATCCAGCACAATATCGCCAACAGATTCGCGATGTAGCGCAACTACCGGATTACGAAAACGACCAAACATACGTTTAATTTGATGGTACTTACCTTCACGCAACACTACCCGAGCTTGATGACTAGATAAAAGCATCAATTGTGCCGGTAACGTAGTGATATTTTCATACTCAAAATACATCCCATTCGCAAAGGCCTCAACATATGCTTGATCCAGCGGATTGGCTAAGGTGACTAAGTACTTTTTGTCGACTTTATGATCTGGAGCCATCAAAGCCTCCGACCATTTAGCGTCATTGGTGAGCAATAATAACCCAGTAGAATGTAAATCTAATCGCCCAGCTATATGCAGCATCTCAGTATTAATGCCCGTCATTAGCCCCAATGCCGTCGGATGCTTATCGTCAATAGTGGCACTGACCACTCCGTCAGGCTTATTAAGCATATAGTAGCGTTTTTGATAATGACGTAGCACCACACCATTACACTCAATATGAGTAAACTCATCAATTTGTAAATCTAGTGACTTAGCAAATTGGCCATCAACACGCACTTTATTGTTGATTAATAGTTCACGCACGGCTTTTTTAGGGATCTGTAACGTGCCAGCAATAAATTGATCGAGTCGACCTCGTTTAGACACCATAAAACTTCACCAATATAGAATGATACCAATTTGTTTAAGAATACCTTATTCTGTTAAAAGGCAAAAACATTAAGGAGTAACATGCTTTCGCAACCTGCTAGTACAGTTTTGCGCTCAGATATGACTAGCGCCGAATTAAAACAGGCGATTAAGTCACTGGATCAACATTTACAAGATAACATTTTTCAGAGTGCCATTAACGACACCTTGAATAAACGATCGCAGTTTTTCGATGCACTATTATGCCAACTCTGGCACCCCTTCGAATTAGACCCTGCGCGTATATCGCTTAATGCTGTTGGTGGTTATGGCCGCCAAACCTTACACCCTTTCTCCGATATCGATATCTGTGTTATCCATGATGGCCAATTAACACCTAACGAAGCGGCCGCTATCAGCCAATTCCTTACCCAACTATGGGATGTAAACCTTGATTTAGGTCACGCAGTTCGCAGCTTAGACGACACATATCAAGCCTGTAAAGACGACGTAACCATTGCAACCAGTTTACTGGAAATCCGCCATTTATCCGGTAACCATCACCATCAGCAACAAGTTCTCAATGCCCTTTACGGCCAAGAGTTATGGCAAAGCCAAACGTTTTTCAATGCCAAACTCAGTGAACAGCAAGAGCGTCATGCCAAAGCACAAGGTACCTCATACAGCATTGAGCCCAACCTTAAAACCAGCCCTGGGGGAATGCGCGATATTCAAACCCTTACCTGGGTTGCTCGCAAGCATTTCGGCGTATCCAGCATGCAATCACTTCGACGCTTTGGTTTTTTAACCAATGATGAATATGCTGAATTAATGGAATGCCAACACTTTTTATTTAGGGTGCGCTTTGCCTTGCATCAATCAGCCCAGCGTGGTGAAAATCGTTTGTTGTTGCAATACCAAGCTGAAGTGGCAAAATTAATGGGTTTTGGTGATGGTATGCCCATCGGCGAAAGCGGCAATATTGCTATCGAAAAAATGATGCGCCAGCTGTTTCGCGCCATGAAGCGCATCGGCGAATTAAACAAAATTTTAATGGCCTATTTCCAGCGAGAAATTATTCCAGAGCTCAATCCACACATTATTGTAATTAACGAGAATTTTGAAATTGTCGATAAATACATTCATGTTCGAGATGAAACCGTATTTATCGATCGCACCCAGATTATGGCGTTATTTGAATTTATCGCGATTCATCACGACAAAATTATCGGTATTACCGCAGAAACGCTACGTTCACTGCGTCAAGTGAGACGCCGCTTAATGGGCGACTTACAAGACTTTCAGCTGTGTCGTGAACAATTTAAAGCGATATTTGTTCACCCTCAAGGCATGGGACTGGCGATTACCTTAATGCATCAGCACGGTATTTTAGCGTCTTATTTGCCGCAATGGCGTGAGGTCGTTGGCCAGATGCAGTTTGATTTGTTCCATGCCTATACTGTTGATGAACACACCCACAAAGTGCTTAAAAATATTTACACTTACGGCCACGACATCAAAACCTTAGATAAAGATCTCACATTAGCAGCTGATATTTATCAAAAAATGTCCAATAAATCGACACTCTTGTTTGCCGCATTATTCCATGATTTAGCCAAAGGACGCGGCGGAGATCATAGTGAATTAGGCGCTGTCGATGCCAGTTTATTCGCCAAGTTCCATGGTTTAAAAGCCTCACAAGAAAGACTCATTTGCTGGTTAGTAGAACATCATTTATTAATGTCTATTACCTCACAGCGGATGGACATCTATGATCCTGAAGTGGTCAACGCATTTGCCAAAAAAGTCGGTACATTAGCCCGTTTAGATGCTCTATATTGCCTTACCATTGCAGATATTCAGGCAACCAATGATGATCTGTGGAATGACTGGAAAGCATCACTGCTAAAAGACTTATATTTTGTCACCCGCAAAGCACTTCGAAGTGGTTTTGAAAATATTCTGCAACTGCGAACCTTAGTGCGAGAGCACAAACAAGAAGCGCTCAATTTATTGGTTGATGAAAACAACAGCGAAGAGATTAAAAAATTATGGCGTCGATTGCCTATCGCCTTTTTCAGTAATGCTGAAGCTGATGATATCGCCCGCTATACCCAAGCAATGATTAATCACGATCTTGCGCCAGCGACAGATAATCAATACAACACCCTTATTTTACTCGACGATGTGGTGGTAAAAGGCTGCAGTGATGTGTTTGTTTACACCAAAGACCGCCACGGCTTATTTGTAAAATTATTCAATACCTTAGCAACATTACGCATTTCGGTTAAACAAGCACAAATTGCCCGCACTAAAGATGGCTATGTGGTCGAGTCATTTAAGGTACTCGACTTCGATGAAAAACCCATCACCAGCGAGCAACGCCGCAAACAAGTTATTGATAAGTTACATCAAGTACTTGATCAGGGCATTACTTTATCGAAAAAGCGTCAGTCCAGACGGCATCAAAGTTTTGATAATCAACCTAACATCGAATTTTTGCATTCACGCAAATCGACTCGTAGTTTGGTTAATGTATCCGCACTAGACACCAGTGAATTTATGGAACAAATTGCCAGTGCGTTCAGGGAATTGGATTTAAATATTCATTCGGCCACCATCAGTACGGTCGGCGAACGTGCAGACAATGTGTTTTTATTATCCAATAAAGACGATCAACAATTAACCCCAGAACAACAGCAGCAATTGTCGGCAACATTAATGCAAGCGATTACCGCCAAACAATAGCAAGGCTGATAAACCAGTAAGTAGATAAGAATATGATTCAATAATGTTGATTTACTGGGTCATGAGCGTGTTAACCGCCATGGCCCGCCAATTTCACTCTTAAGCATACTTTGAGCAAACAGATGACTATGCGATAATCATGCCCATCAACTGCCGTTCATTAGGTCATCATGTCACAAGCCTTTCGTTATACTGCTGAATATGTACTCGATAAGTCGTACTTTGAAGAATGCTATCAGCAATCCGTTAATCCCAATCCGTCACCAAAACGTTTTATTAAAACCGCTGTGTTTGCACTGATTGGTTTGGCTATTTTAATGCTCGACGCTATCAGTTCTGCGGCCATGAGCACCAAAGAAACCTACTATTTAGGCTACTTTTTCATTGGTTTAGCGGTTGTTGAATTTTTAAGTATTCGCTTTAATAAAACCTGGTGGTTATGGCGTCAAATGATGAGTAAAGCGGCAGGTGAACATGTCAGTCTGACCATCGATGATAAAGGCATCAACAGTCAGTCGCTGCATGTAAATCAACAGATTTTATGGACTGATATTTATCGGATTACTGAAACGGATAGCGGTTTATTAATAAAGCTCGAAAAAACCACTACTTATTTATCTAAGCGTTGTTTAGATAAAAGCGCCATTGATTTTATCATAAATAAACAATAACTTAGGCACCATTCAGACAATAAACAACTTGGCAATTACGCTAGCGCAATCGCCACCCGTTGACGAATATCACGCAGTAACTCAGCCTCAAACCATGGATTACGGCTCAGCCAAATATTATTACGCGGGCTAGGATGTGGAAGTGGAATGTAACATGGCCCAAAGGTGCGCCATTGCAGTACGGTTAAGGTTAAGGTTTTCGGTTTATCACTTAAGTAGTACTGCTGTGCATATTGGCCCACCAGCAAGATCAGCTTTACATTTACGAGTTGCGCTAACAACAGACTGTGCCATTTAGGCGCGCACTCAGGTCTTGGCGGTAAATCGCCAGACTGGCCCTTACCGCTATAGCTGCCAGGAAAGCAAAAGCCCATCGGCATGATAGCGATTTGCTTCGCATCGTAAAACACCTCTCGGGTGATGCCTAACCATTGGCGTAATCTGTCGCCACTGGCATCGTCAAATGGGATCCCCGACTGATGTACCTTGCGTCCAGGGGCTTGACCAATGATCAATATTCTCGCTTGGGGATCGATTTGCACCACAGGACGCACACCATTAACTAAGCTAGAAGCACAAAGCTGACAATTTTTGATTTCAGTCAGTAACCCTGTCATATCAATCCCATACATTTTGCATATAAAATCATAAAAAGCCCTTAAATAACCCTATCCAAGGGAACTAAGCTACAGTAGTATTTGTCGAAATAATAAAGTTCTCCCAAGAAGGAACACCCATGCAAGCATCCCGTATTCCCCTAACCACATTAGCTGCAATATTCATCAGCAGCATAGCAATCAGTTTTAGTGCAGTTGCCCTTCCTCAAGCACCAATAAAAGATGTGGTATCTTTAAAAGATGCTTGTAAGCAAATTGCAGTTGAAGATCAACTACCTGAATCTGAGGTTGGATCGTTTTTATTAGACTGTGTGAACGACCAGTTAACTGAAATGGGCTATGAACGGGTTACTAGCCTAGATTAAACAATATTATCGCTAAATATTATCGCTATCGTGAAAGTATCAACTAACGCGATAAAAAAACGCCTTTATGGCGTTTTTTTATCGGTGATTCAAATTTAAAATGCTTGGCAAAATATGCCAATCGATGCGCCAATCCCAACAAACCAAGTCAATGATCGCATGGTGCCATAATTCAATAAATACATCACATGGTAAACCAACCGCGCGACCACATGCACAATCGCTAATAACGCAACCATATCAGTCACATTATTAGTGATTAACGCCGTTAACACAGCAATACCAAAAATGATTAACGACTCAAACGCATTTTGATGCCCAGCAGCCGCTCGTGCACCATATCCTGTTAACTGAGCTTGCTGCGACCGCGGGTGGTTATTGTCATATTTGCCCAATTTAGCCATTGCCATTGCTAACGGTACTTTTGCCACATATGGCAATAACATCGCAATCAATAAACATATCAGTATCGTCTGCATAATCTGTCCTTTTTATTAGTTATTAGTATTATCAAGTCAATGCTATCGATAAAATAGTCAACTTATCTCGTCTTATTACGCCATCGTAAGTTAACACATCCACAAGATTTCACTCACTTGTCTTGACGGTTACCTGAAACTGTTTTCCAATGAGATCGATTGTTAGGGGCAAACGTTAAGCTTAATGAATCAACGGCTGAGTCATTAGCGTGATGACATAAACATCCATCTAAACAGTAAGTCGCTAACGCAGCATTAACTCTGTTGAGCAGGTAACCAGACTTTGACACTTAAGCCCCCTTCTGGGCGACTTTGCAGGCTAATTCGGCCACCGTGTGCTTCAATGATTTCTCGGCATAAGGGTAAACCAATGCCAGTACCAGACTGCTTGGTAGAATAAAAGGGCAACAGTGCCTGCGACAATACTTCGCTAGACATCCCCGAACCTTGATCATTCACTTTTATCAATAAACCAGCAACTGGATGGGTAATATCTTCAAAAATCAGCGCAACACTATCGGCATCCGCACCTGATTCATGGGCATTTTTAAGTAAGTTAATCAGTACTTGTTCAAGTTGAACCGCATCAAGCTTAATCGGTATTTGCGGCAGAGCCGATAATACCTGAAACGGATATTGCTGCGCCAGCTGTTGGGTCATCTTAGACCAATCAATTAGCTGTTTTTGTGGTAAAGGTAACTTAGCAAACTGGGCGTAATGAGAAATAAACTGACTTAAATGACTGGTGCGATTTTCAATAGTATCAAAAATCAGTTGCAGCTTAGTGTTGTCTAAATGTTGAGTTAAAAACCTACCTGAGTTAACCATAGAAGCGATAGGAGCCACTGAATTATTGAGCTCATGGCTGATAATGCGGATCACCTTTTTCCACACGGCGACTTCTTGGCGATTAAGCTCTTTAGTGAGTTGTTTAAGTAAAATTAAATGATGTTGCTGATTATTTTGGGTAAAGCGACCGCGGGAAATATGCCAGGTTTCAACATCATTCTCATCGATACTATCGCCTGAGCTGCTGCCCATCGAAAACAGCCCTTCTTGCTCACTATTTAATGCCGTTTTAAGCGCTTCTGGCAATATCGCAATCAGTTCAGGTAACAACATACCTTCAACTTTAACGCCATGATTGAACAAATGTCTTGCCGCGCCATTGGCATAAATAACTCGCTGTGAGTCATCAATTAATAACATCACATTTGGCGAGTTTTGAATCACTTTATCGAGCATTAACTCGCGCTGATAAATAAATTGTCGTTCGCTGCGCAGTTTTGCCGATGCTTGATTGTATAAACTCACCAAAGCATCAAGTTGCGGCTCACCATAAGGATGCAGCGACACACTAAAGTCGTTGTCTTTAAAGTTTAATAAGCCGATTTCCAACGCTTGCAGGCTGTCACTTAAGCGCTTGGTAAGCCACATACTGCAAAAGTAGCACACAGCCAACATTAGTAGCACAGCCAACCATAGCGAGTTATCACCTAATGTCAGCCACACTAAAGCCCCTGCCATTGCGGCCAAAAGGCAGCTTAACATGTTGCTTAACACGACTTTAGTGCGTAACGATAACATCATGGCTTAGTGACTCTAATCGCGTATTTTTCCATCCGCCGATACAGGGCTTGCCTGCTTAAGCCAAACGATTTAGCTACTCTGGCAATAACGCCATTATATTGGGTTAATGCAGCTTCTATCTGTTGTTTATCAGGCTCAAAAATAAGACCCGCACTGGCGTCATCTGACTCATTCTGCTCAAGAGCATCATTAACAAAATATTGATTTTTAATAGGTTCACTTGAATGATGTAGCCTTGAAACCGCAGCCACTTGAGTAGCCGTGTTCGGGTTCAAGCCAAAGTCGTGCAGAGTAAGCTGGGCAGATTTTGCCAGTAATACCGCTCGTTTACAGGCGTTTTCTAATTCGCGTACATTGCCTGACCAACAATGGTTAAGTAACGCCTGCTGGGTCGTTTTATCAAGACTAAAGTTAGTGCCAATAAAATGTTTCACTAAGGGTAAAATATCATCTTGGCGTTGATGTAATGGTGGCACGCTCAGTTCGATCACATTTAAACGGTAAAACAAATCTTCACGAAATCGCCCATTGAGAATGTCATCGGCTAAATCGGCGTTGGTGGCACTAATTACCCGTACATTGACTTTACGAGTTTGATGGCTGCCTAAACGTTCAAACTCACCCGTTTGCAGCACTCGCAATAACTTCACTTGACCAGACAAAGGCAAATTGCCTATTTCATCTAAAAATAACGTGCCACCATCAGCCGCTTCAAAACGGCCCATACGAGTTTTATTGGCGCCCGTAAAGGCGCCGGCTTCTGCGCCAAATAGCTCAGCCTCTAATAAATCTAGCGGCAAAGCGCCAATGTTGACCTTAATAAAAGGTTTATCTTTTAGTGGCGAATTAGCCTGTAAAATATCGGCGATTTTATCTTTACCCGCGCCATTTGGGCCAGTGATCATTACCGACACATCAGAACGAGCCACTTGTAACGCCAAATCAACACAGCGCTGCATCGCGCCACTACCAAATACTAGCCCACATAAATCAGCACCATTAATAGCCGACATCCGCTCGCTGTGTATGCGACTTAATTGGCTATTTTGTTGTGATAATCGATAAATAGATAATAAGTTGCTAATGCTATTGAGCAGCTTGGCGTCATCCCAAGGTTTGCCCATGTAATCAGCCGCGCCGGCTTTAACCAGTTCAACAGCAGTTTCAAGTTGAGTCCAAGCGGTCATTAAAATAATCGGTAAATTAGGCTGTAATTTACGTAAACCATAAAACAACTGTTTGCCCTCTTCACCCGAAGTGGTATCACGGCTAAAGTTCATGTCTTGGATCACCAAGCAGATCTCTTTATGAGTGACAATCTCAACTGCAGCTTCTGGCGTGTGACAAAAAATAGCCTGATAGCCATGCAGTTCAATCATCAGCGCAAGGGCTTGGCAAATGGCATGGTTGTCGTCAACAATTAAAATATTATCCATTACTTTGATGTAATTCTCATTGGTTAAACTCTAAAACGCGATGTCGATTGAGCACCTTTGCTAGCCTAGCACGCTAGCGCAAAGCTAACTAGATTGCGAATAAAATCAGCAAGACTCTAGACACTGCGCGTCGCCATCGCCGGTGAAATATTGGCCGCTTTAGCCGCGGGGATAATAACCGCTAGCGTGGTAACTATCAGTAAGCCAACCACAGATGCTATCGGATAAACTACCGGCACCATTGGTAAGCTGTACAGTTTCATTAATTGCTGTCCCAATACAAGTGATAACATGCCGCCAATAACACCACCGACAATACAAATCAGATAGTTTTCAACCATAAAATATTCAATGATGTCACGCTTACGAGCTCCCAATGCACGGCGAGTGCCGATTTGTTTGGTGCGACGTTGAATATTAAACATCACCATACCCGTTAATCCTAGCGCAGTAATGAGTAGCAATAACACCACCATAATACTTAATACGGTCGCCATTAAACGGTGGTTACTGTAAGTCAGGTTTCTGATTTCACTCAGAGTTTGAAAGTTATCAAAAACCCGATTGGGATTTTCAGCATGGAGGGCTTTTCGGATAGCGTTTTCTAACGCGGGGATGTGTTCAGGTAATGCCCGTACCATATAAGATTTATTACTGCTGTTGCCGCCAAAATCAATATTTTGGATCACGCTGTATTCAAAGTTCTTGTTATCAACCCAAGCCCCTTGCAGTTTATCAACCACGCCAATAATGGTAACACTTTGCTCTCCTTGATACATGGTTTTACCCAGCGGCGATTCATCCCCCCAAAAGGCTTTAGCTAGAGGTTGCGACACTAGCGCCAGCATGCCGCTATCACTCAAGCTGGTATTAATTTCATCTGCCGTAAAGTTGCGTCCGGCAATTAACTTAGCGCCCATCACATTGAGCAAATGCTCGTTACCCAAGTAAAATGCAAAACCTGGAGTGCTTTTGGCCGTATCTTCATTTGGGCTGTCAACATAGCGATCCATCCAACCACTGTCACTTAAGGGCAACATATTGCTAGAACTGGCATCGATAACATTAGGAAGTGAACGTAAAATCTGTTGATCTACCTCATTTTGCTTAAGATTATCAACGGCTGGGTCGAAGTTATAAACACTGAATGTGAGTATTTGATCTTCTGCATAGCCCGACTCACGCTGCATTAACGACAAACGCTCGTTAATAATAAAGCTAGCATTGGCGACAATCGCAACAGACAAAATGATTTGTAATAGCAATAAAACCGGCGCGCTTTTACTGCGCAGTAAACTGGATAAAATCGGTTTGATATGTAGCATGGTGATGTCCTTGTTTATAATCCGTTATTGGGCTTTTAAATACACGCTGGGTTTAGTGCGGCACACTACCCATGCAGGATAAACCCCGGCCAATATCGCCGTTGAAATAGCGATAATTGGGGTGATAAACCACATACTGAGATCAAGCCCTGTGACACTTTGGTCCACTGAAAAATAGCTGTGTAGCGCCGTTAACGAACCCCATGCCCATAACAACCCGACTACCCCACCAATAAAGCCAATCATGCCCACTTCGACCATGTACTGGCTAAAAATCTGTCCACGGCTAGCGCCAATAGCACGACGGACCCCCACCTCAGGCGCACGCTTTAAAAATTTAGTCAGCAATAAACCGAGAATATTGACTAAGCAAACGCTTAAAAACAGTAAGCTTAAACCGACTAATATTTTGTTATCTTTTGGCACCACTTCATTATCTTCAAGCCATTTGCTGATATCGCTAATTTGCACTGATTCGCCAGCGGTTTTAGCCGTATCAGTAAAGCGGCCAATGGCTCTTTGTTGCTCGACATAACGGATTAACCACGCTAAATAACTTTGTTTTTGCTCATCAGTTTTGAGTTCGGTCCAAAATTGAATCCACACTTTTTCTGACGTTAATCGATCCTTGTAAGTGAGCATGGGTTCAAATCTCCAACCACTGGTATTGCCCCACACATCAAACTCTTCTTGTTCGGTTAACGAAAAAGGAATAAATATTTCTTCAGCATCATTAAATGCGCCATTAGTTGGATCGTAATATTTAGGCTGTGGATTCCAATCTTCAATCACCCCCACAATCTGATAAGGCTTACGATCTAAAAACACCGTTTTACCCACACTGTTTTTGCCTTCAAAAAAGCGTAAATTTAACTTTTGGCTAATGACAACTTGATAGGCTGGGCGTAAATCAACGCTGGCATCCCAGTAACTGCCATATAAAAATGGTACCGAGAAAATCCTAAAAAAGTCTCTGTCGGTAACTCGCACACTTTGCAATACTGGTTCAATCTTTGGATTATCAGACTGCAAAGCTAACCCAGTACGATAACTGGCAGCTTTAAGGCTTAACTCATCGTTATTACGCAAATTCATCGCATCGATATAAGTAATATTGGCAATAAACTCATCCCACGTATCCAATCCTTGGCTCCACAACTGTACCGAGTTAATCACTTCACTGCGATCACCTGCCGGATTATAAGACATGGTTTTATAGACATTTAACGTGGTAATGGTAATACCAATCCCAATCGAGATGGCTAACACCATTAACATCGATAACATCGGCGTTTTACGTATGCTTCGCCATGCTAAATCGCAATAGTAAAAAAACATAATATTCCCCTTATGCGATTATCGCGTGCCAGTAGCAGCTTGTTGATACATGGAAAAGTCACATACTTGGCCATCGACAATTTGAATATTGCGCTGCGCGCGACGTGCGAGTTCGGAGTCGTGAGTCACCATAATAATGGTGGTGCCTTGTTGATTAATATTCTCAAGCAGCTCCATCACCTGACGCGCCATTAAGCTGTCTAAATTACCGGTAGGTTCATCGGCTAATAAAAATCGAGGTTCGCCCGCTAATGCTCGCGCAATCGCTACGCGTTGCTGTTGTCCACCCGATAATTGTGTCGGTAAGTGCTTCATTCGCGCACCTAAACCCACTTGCTCTAATGCTGACTCGACTCGACGCTTACGCTCACTGGCATTCATACCGCGATAGCGTAATGGTACTTCGACGTTTTCGGCTAAATTGAGATCAGGAATTAAATTAAACCCCTGAAATATAAAGCCAATTTTTTCATTGCGCACTTTGGCACTTTTGTTATCGCTTAAATTCGATACATTGACGCCATCAAGACTGTATTGCCCAGATGAAAACCCTTCAAGTAAACCGGCAATATTCAAAAAAGTGGTTTTACCTGAGCCCGATGGGCCCGTCACTGCCACAAACTCGCCTTCATTCACTTCCAGATTAAAGTCACGTAGCGCATGGGTTTCAACTAAATCGGTTTTGAATACTTTACTGATGTTTTTCATGGATAACATAATGGCTTCCTTGGTTAATTCGGTTGTCGCATCCCAGCGCTTATGGCTGATAATGTGAATCTTACTAATCTGAATACTGTTGTTTTAATGCTTTTTTTAATGCTATGAGTGTTGTTATTATCGGTTTAGGTGATATGTCGTGGTCGCTGATTTGATTAGTGCTGTCAGCGACAGTACCCGCTAGCCGAGGCTAAAACAGCAGCTTAATGTTGACCATGTCGCTAATATCAATATGCAAGCGAACGGCCGGATTGACCTCCGTTAGCCGAGTTGAAACCTGGCTGCTCATGTCAATTAACTGCAAACTCACCGATAACCAATCGGTATGATTATCAATGCGATAACTCACTGCTATTGCGAGAACAAATAAAGCAGCGAGTGCGATAAGCTGTCTACGTTGAATAAAAGTCATTGAATGTCCTTACTCAGTTGAGTGTTTCGTTATTTGCTTAAGTCATTAACTTAGTTGCAGACTTGCTTAGCGGATCTGAATATTAGGTTCATTTTTAAAGCTTTCGGTACCTGATATCACCCAAACATCTCCTTCGTCACCGCCTTCAATCACTTCAACTTGGCTCATACTGCGTGCCCCCAGTTTGACGGTTTTCTTATGAGCAACCGCATCATTCACTTGATAGGCCACTTCACCGCCAAGATTGAGAAAATCACCGCGTTTTACTATCAACACATTGGGTCTGTTTTCCAGTAATACTCGGGCAGATAAACGCTGGTTTTGACGTAATGATAAGGTGTTGCTGTCTGCAAAACGCACTCGGGCAGTCACTTCGCGGTTACGCACCTCAGGTGAAATTGACGACAATTGGCCAACCACATTAACGCTACCAAAACTCAACTCAACATCCATTCCCAAGCCCAACTCATCGGCATAAGATTCTGGCACCGCAAGCTCTGCTTCAAAGGCGGTTAAGTCGACCACTGTTAGCATTGGCTGACTCGGACCGATACGGGCTTTTTGCTCCACCAGCCAGTTACCAATAATGCCGCTAACCGGAGCAATAATATTCAGAGCATTGGCTTGACGAGTTAACTCTCTCACCACTAAATCTTGACGTTGTACTTCAAGAGTACGGTTTTTAATTTCAAAACTCAGGGTATCGCGCATTAACTCAACTTCTTGCTGGGCATGCTTATGCAGTAATTTAGCTTTGTGTAAATCATCTTTGCTTTTTTCAAAATCGATTTTGCTGATCAAACTCGACTCAATCAATTGATCACCACGACGGCTTTCACGATCCGCAGCTTCTAAATCCACTGTCGCCATGTCTAAAATCTGACTGACACGAAGTTGCTCACGGCGGGCGTCTAACTTGGCACGTTCTAAACTGCCCTGCATCCCTTCAAGCATCGACTGCTGTTGTTGTAATTCACTTTGCAAACGTGGGCTCTCAATTTTAGCGACTACCTGTCCTTGCTCAACTTCATCACCTGGTTGGCTCAGTAAAGTCACCACACCTTCTTCGGTGCTATATAAAATCGGCGCATTAGCAGCCACTATTTTACCGGTAGTGGCTATATCACGAACTAAGGTTCCACGAGTGATCGTTGCTAAGCGTAATTCAGCGCCATCAACTGAACGCACCGAACTGTCATGGCCCAAACTCGCCCACACCAATGCACTCATCAATATTGCACCGCCACCTATAATTAAGGGTAAGCGCAACTTACGACCTAACTTAGGCGCAATAACAGTATCTTGGCTACTTGTGTCTTTAATCATCTCAGGTCCTTAGGTACGCACAAACCGCACCCACAACTTCACATTTATACCAAGATAAAGCACAAGCCATGCCAATAGCTATTTATTGTTATTTTTCATAATGATAAGTATTTAAAAAGATAACCGAACACTCTAAAAGTGTCCGCGGACAGATGTATAAACTGTCCGGTCATTGAGAAAGTGTCCGAGCGGACACTTTGTTTTATGTATAGCGGGGGATTATCTTATTAACAGTTTTCTCGTCGTCCCGGTAGTGCTTTTGAGCCGGGATCCAGGTGTTTGTTTTGCTTTGTACTTTTGTACTTTTGTACTTATGGCCTGCGGCCACTAACGTCGTGGCGCTTCGCCCACACCAGACCAAGAGGAAACTAACGGCTGTTCCCTCTTGGAACTCCCAGCCGCCCCGCAACATTTTCAAACAGCGAAAAGGTCGCCATGGGGTTAGCTTTAGCTTTGACCTGCATTTGTAGACCGCCTCGGCCTTATTCGAAAATGCTAACGCTTCCGATGGGGCGTCCCTTCCCCTCGAAAGCTAGCTGGCCGTCCATGGCCAGCTCACGTCATTTTCTTCAACGGCCTCAAGTTCAGAGTTGAATTTGCAGATTTTCAAGTAAGGCTAACTCGTTGTTGGAAAAAAAACAATTTAGAGCTAATACACAAAATTCTCTTATTCATATTAGGATATATAGGGCTAAATTCTAAAATAGTTGAAGTCAGGATTTGAGTCAATGGCCAAACTAACTAGGCCACTACAAACGTCGTAATTTGATTTATTAAGCTGTGAATTCTCACAACTGACTCGTGAATTTATCATGAAGCTTATGCTCTGGCAGGCAACTGATAACATCATTTTTACTAATTAAAAGAACTCTTGTGTTGTACTTGTCTTCAACCCCAACTCGAAATATCTCTGAGTTAGACGAAAATTTTCCAGCAAAGATAGCGATCTTAGTTGGCGGATTTTCTAAGCTACTAATGGTACGTATAATTTTGTCTATTTCTCGATCGCTTACTTGCCCATTTTTTACTTGGGCATATATTGTTGTTTCCCCCTTACGTGCAACAACATCGACTTTTTCATGATCTAATTCTGAGCCAGCCCTAGAAGAATCAAAGCCTAAATACTTAAAGTAATCTACTACAATATATTCAGTGAGCTTTCCGGATAAACTCTTCACTTTCCCTTTTAGTTTTTGTAGGTCGCCTTTCGTAGCTGGAGCTTCAGACTCTTCACTAGGTTTTCCCAGCGAATGGAATACTGTGTCACCTCTCGCGATTACCAGACGAAGATCGTCATCCAGCCCAATCGGTAAAAGCTCTTCACTTATTTGGTTTTGAATAGAAGATAACTCTTTAAGTCCTATATCCATTTTGTCGTAGAATTCACTTTCGAGCAGCAACATACCTCTAATAAGAACACCAAAATGCAATGATAAATGGCCTACATATTCGTCACTAAAAATTACTGTATATTCCTCACTTGAAGCCGTACGTGATTCTCTTAAATATTTTAGGTTCATCTATTACCTTTGCTTTTCGGTTAGGAGCTTAACGTCTTAGTTATTTATGCTTTATGCTTCGAGCTGTTTGCAAGGAATAAATGTGATGCACATTTATTGAACTTAAGCTCCAAGACTCACTTTAACGAAAGTAATCTGTAAGTGCCATTGTGGATTAGTTAAAGTAGGTCAATTGGCTGGCTATCTGTCTTTGTTGCTAATCGCCTTCAACTCACAATGGGGCGTGCGACGTGAGGTCGTATGAAGCGCTGTTCACCGCTTTTGAGTGAACCATCTGTATCACCAGATGAACCTAGGGCTCTGAATAAAGTAGCGAGCCTGACAATGTAACGAAGATTGGTCATGGACTAATTGGGATCTAAATCGTGAGAGGACGATCCTCCTGATAACCACAAATTGGGTGAGTGCTAGGTAGTCAGTATGATGAACATAAGTGAATCCGCGCAAGGTGCGTTATGTGATGAAACAGCGGAAGTGGTTAATACGCTGTAGCCAAAAGGCATGAGAGTTGGAAAGAGATTGCCCCATGCTCTTTCGTGATCAATACGCTCTCCGCACTATAGCGGGCATCTAACCTGACATTGCGCGACATACGGAACACGGTAAGCCTATATCGCTCCCTTTGGGAAAGCTGATTTGGCCGATAGTGATGTAGGTATAGGAGGTTGGAAAAAGCAAAGGCTGCATTGTAACGATGCAGATACAGACTTGTGTCTGGTCACGAAAGTGAGCCCACTTCCGACTGGTCTCCCGTTGCAAGATAATGTGAAGAACTTTATTCAAGGAGAAACGCAAATGATGATTTCAACAGAGATTAGTGCCTCTCCTGACAGCGAACAATGGCAGTCCATAGACTGGAAATCTGTTGAACCGCCTGTATTAAAGCTTCAGATGCGTATTGCAAAGGCAACACGAGAAGGGAAACACGGTAAAGCGAAAGCGTTGCAGTGGATACTGACTCACTCGCGTTCAGCAAAACTTCTTGCTGTTAAGCGTGTATCACAAAATAAAGGCAGTAAAACGCCTGGAATAGGTGGTGTTATCTGGAATACAGATACCCGCCGCATGAAAGCAGTAAATCAATTGAGCAGGAAGGCATATCAAGCCAAACCACTCAAGCGTATCTATATCCCCAAAAAGAATGGCAAACTCAGACCTCTTGGTATCCCATGCATGATAGACAGAGCACAACAAGCGCTCCACCTTCTTGCATTAGAGCCTATATCGGAGACGCTTGCCGACCCTAACAGCTATGGATTTAGACCAAATCGTAGCACTGCTGACGCAGTCGATCAGTGCTTCAAATGTTTGGCTCTAAAGAAATCAGCACAATGGGTTCTTGAGGGAGATATCAAATCCTGCTTCGACAAAATCGGGCATCAATGGCTAATAGATAACATCGCCATCGATAAACGTATGCTGGAACAATGGTTAAAGTCTGGTTTTATGGACAAAGGGCTGTTTTATCGTACTGATGAGGGCACGCCACAAGGGGGGGTTATATCCCCAACCTTGATGCTAATGACTCTTGCTGGACTTGAGCAGCGCATAAAGTCTACAGCACTCAAAAAGGGTGCTAGAGCCAACTTTATTGGATACGCCGACGATTTCGTCGTCACCTGCGCTTCAAAGGAAGTGCTCGAGAACGATATCAAACCGTTGATCGCTGATTTCTTAGCGGAAAGAGGCTTAACACTCTCCGAAGAGAAAACGCATATTACCCACATCAGCAATGGTTTTGACTTCTTAGGTTCAATCATAGGAAGTACAAAAAGGAAAATTGCTCATTAAACCGAGTAAATCCAACACGCTGTTGTTCTTGAGTAACCTGCGCGAACTCATCAAAAAGCACGCAACCATCCCTGTTAACGACCTTATCAAACTGATAAATCCGAAACTAAGGGGGTGGGCGAATTATTATCGTCATTGTGTTGCTAAACAAGTATTCGGGTATGTTGGGCACAAACTATTCTATTCGTTATGGCACTGGGCAGTAAGGCGTCACCCAACAAAGTCTAAGACTTGGGTAGCCCTTAAATACTTCATCAACCGAAAAGGCCAATGGCAATTTCACGGTTGGCAGAAGGTCAAGGATATGGATTGCCAATTCAATCTATTCCAAATAGCCAAAGTGCCTATTGAGAGGCATGTGAAAATTCGAAGTGCGGCTATACCATTCGATCCTCAATACCAAGAATACTTGGCTAGGAGAAAATCGAAAAGGCAAGCTCGTAACGCTTGGAATGAACCTGCTCTCACTGCTTTATAAGTTGCTGGGTATCAAACGATACCTTTGTGGAGGCTTGAGCCTAGTGCAGTGAAAGTTGCACGCTGGGTTCTTAGGAGGGCGGCACTTGGTAACAAGTGTCGTCTATCCGACATAAATGATTTGCATTCCTTGCTTGCAATTGGCGTGATTCAACTCTGAACTTGAGGACGTTGAAGAAAATAGCGTGAGCCTGACAGGACGTCAGGCTAGCTTTCGTTGGCCAGGGATGGCCTATCGGAAGCGTTAGCATTTTCGAATAAGTCCGAAGACGGTTACAAATGAAGTTAAAAGCTGGATAAATCCCCATGGCGACCTTTTCGCAGCTGTTGTTTTGTAAATAGCGAAAATGTTGCGGGGCGGCTGGGAGTTCCAAGAGGGAACAGCCGTTGGTTTCCTCTTGGTCTGGTGTGGGCGAAGCACCACGACGTTAGTGGCCGCAGGTCATAGCCTAACCAACTTTGGGGCATAAATGATTTGCATACCTTACTTGTAATTGGTGTGATTCAACTCTGAACTTGAGGCCGTTGAAGACTATTTACCAAAGAATGCGTGAGCTGTTCCATAGCTTCAGGCTCAATAAAAATTGAGGCCGTTGAAGAAAATAGCGTGAGTCCTGACAGGACGTCAGGCTAGCTTTCGTTGGCCAGGGATGGCCTATCGGAAGCGTTAGCATTTTCGAATAAGTCCGAAGACGGTTACAAATGAAGTTAAAAGCAGGATAAATCCCCATGGCGACCTTTTCGCTGCTGTTGTTTAGTAAATAGCGAAAATGTTGCGGGGCGGCTGGGCTAATTCATTTATAAAGAGTAAAGAGGGAATAGCCGTTGATTTCCTCTTGGTCTGGTGTGGGCGAAGCGCCACGACGTTAGTAACCATAAGCCATAAAAACTAACTCAGCCATTCTTAACGCGCTTACTATTTTTAAGTTTCTTCTTTGATTTTGTTAGCATATTTACCAAAGACTTTACCCGTTGTAGCCCACACCATAACACCACCCCAAGCGATAAAAGAAAGACCTGCTGGGATACAAGCTAACAAAATATATTTAAAATGTTTTCTATTAAAGATTAACGAAAGAAGTGCTGGGAGAAACCAAAGAATAAGTCCTCCTATAACTAACGCCGCCATAAACATAGAATTGTCACTAGCCAATATTTTATCAATAAAATCCATTTACTTAATCCTTTTTAAATCGATAAGTGTTACTCGTGTTTAAACATAACGCAGCGTAGAAAAATCGTCCTATGCCAGTTTTATTAGATCTTTTTCCATGCCCCATTTACACTGAACTCACATCAGCGCAAACAATAACAATTTAGCAACATTATATTAATCATTGCAGAATATGCAACTAAAACAGCAACAAGACCTTATTAGCCGCGGGCCATAGAAAGAACAGTAAATCAAACAAAAAAGCTGGATCCCGGCTCACAATCATTACTGGGATGACGAGATAAGAAATCGACTATGCCGCCACAACGGAATAAAAGCCTTATCTCCTTACTTTATCCAACGCACCGCAAACTGCATTAATGCCTAAAATAGCCCTTGGGGTGGCCCGATGAAGTAAATCGGCATCAAACTGATATATATGGTGATTTTTTACTGCGGGTAACTCAGGCCAATCCGACCAGTTAATACCTAAAATATTGCCTTCATCCTGGCTTTGTAAGATAACTTCAGCGTCGGTTAGTAACACATTTTCAATACTGATTTGTGGGTATTCACTTGCTGCGTCAAAAAACACATTATCACCATGGCAGACCTCAATCAGGTTTTGGATCCAACTGCCTTTAGCAACTGTCATCAGCGGCGTTGACCATAATTGATAGAACACTTTAACGGTCGGCTTAGTTTGATTTTGCAGGGTAATATCAGCTAATTGCTGACGATAATCATCTGCCACTTGTTTGGCTTTAGCGCTATGGCCGGTTAACTTGCCGAGCAGCTCAAGATCTGTCGCGATGTCGGCTAAGTGTTTAGGGTCGCTATTAAACAGGGTAAAACCTAAATCGCGTAACTGTTTAATGTCCTCCATTTTGTTGCCACTTTGCCACACCACAATTAAATCAGGATTGAGCTCAATCACTCGCTCGATTTGAATACCATAATAGCCGCCAATACTGGGGATATCTTTAGCCGCTTCAGGGAAATCAGCATAATCTGTGGTCGCCACAATCGACTCACCAGCGCCAATAGCAAACAGCATTTCAACCCCATGGGGCGACAAAGCAATAATCCGCTTAGCCGGCGGTTTATCTTGTAAATCATCTGTGGCCGTCGATGCTGCCGCGGGTAAAACAGGTGATACAGACGATAGTCCTATCACTGTGATGAGCAATAACAATACACGTAGCAAAATACTTTCCTTAATCGAAATGGTTTTTAATGGTGATGATTAACACGAGCAATTGAATGATGTTTTTACCGTTTATTGCGCCAGCTTGTCGGGCCAACCATGCTTATCGATGTAATCGACTAAATTTTTCGGCCGATAATCGCTGTCATTCAACCAGCGTGTTTTAACCGACTGATGTAATAATATTGGTACTAACTCTGGGTCTAGCGCTCGTATAAAGCGTTTTTTAACTCGATAAAAGCTACGATATGAATCTTGAATATCCGCCATTGGATTAGGCAATAACGCATCGGCTAAATGTAACTCCACCGTCAAACTAGCCGCTCGCGCTTGGCTTATCATCCACTGTAACGCAATATCAGATAAGGTACTGCCGTCGTCATTAGGTGCAACACTACCACCAATATTACTATGGGCGCCGATAAACCAAACCTGTTGTATGTCTATGCTGGTTCGAGGGGCCCAAATGGTTGGCTCAAAATCGCTGCGATGTTCATCTAGTGCAAGTGCATGACGAGCCACTTTGACATTACGGCCTAATTTGGCATCATAAAACTCATCTTTGTCTTCAAACAAACCGAGAAACGACAGCGGGATCCCCATAGCACCAACAGTATCCCACACGCCAACAAAGGCCACTTCACGTGACGGATGTGAATGTTGCTGACGAAACTGCACCGAGCGCTCACCATCTGGGGAAAAAGGTTGAGTTTTCATTTTATAGTGGTCAAACGCTTGTTGAATAAGCTTTGCATCTGGGCGAGTAACAATACCGCAATTATTAATCAGGCCACATAAACAGCGAACGGTATAAGCGCCACGGCTAAAACCGAATAGATAAATGTCATCACCAGGCGAGTAGTTTTGTACAATATAGCGATAAGCATCCATAATATTTTTATGCAGCCCACGTCCAGTTGCGCCGCCGATAACAGAATCATAATACGAGCCGATTCCCCAATCGTAAAACACCTGCTGTGGCACACCGTCATCCGCAATGGGTTTGATAGCCCTAGCAAGCTTAAGCACATTAGTGGCGTGATCTTTTTCAAGATCCTTTTCTGGCCGATTCCAGGTACCATCGGCACAAATAACAATACGTTTTTTCATATCAATCCTTGACACCCAGCATGAACAATAGATGAAGCATAATAGACTAAATGCCTATTTTCACCATCGGAAAAATAACCAATACTCGAAAGTTCACTTAAGTCGATTCGAGTAACTGACCATGATAACAGCAGAACAAAGTGTATTAATGATTGTAGACGTACAAGGCAAACTAGCCCAAGTTATGCAGCAATCAGCTCAACTACACCAAAAACTTGCAGTATTAATTAAAGGTGCGCAACTATTTGATATTCCGATTATTTGGTTAGAACAATTACCCGATAAATTAGGTCCCACCAGCGAAGAGATCGCACAATTATTAACAAAAACAAGCAAACCCATCGCTAAAGAGCACTTTAGTGCTTGGCATTGTGACGAAGTAAAACAACAACTCAAAAGATTAAACCGTAATAAGGTTATCCTTGCGGGTATTGAAACCCACGTGTGCGTTTATCAAACCTGTAAAGACTTACTGGACAACGGCTATCAAGTGCACCTTGTTGCCGATGCGGTTTCTTCAAGGGGGACAGACAATAAAGTGCTTGGAGTACAAATGATGCTTAATGATGGCGCCCAACTGACCAATGTTGAATCATTACTGTTTGAACTTCAGCATGTCGCCCAAGGTGAACGCTTTAAGGCATTACTTAAATTGATAAAGTAGCCATAAGTTATCAGTATGGGTATGATGTTAAAATAATTATAACAATAACATCATACCGCTATGCACCTATTTGATCGGCCCATCATTATTTTATCTGCGCCCCGCTCAGGCAGCACTTTGTTGTTCGAGGTGTTATCAAAAAGCCAGTCAATATTCACTATTGGTGGTGAAAGCCATGCGCTGATAGAAACTATCCCCAAGTTGAATATTGCCTACCGTAAATTTAGTTCTAATGCCTTAAGTGAGCAGGATATTGATGATGATTTACGACAGTTGTTATTACAACGCTTTAGCGATGCACTTCAAGATAGCCAGGGCAATAAGCTCGAAAGTGATAGCGATAAGAGTATTCGTTTTTTAGAAAAAACCCCCAAGAATAGTTTGCGGGTAGATTTTTTTAATGCGCTATTTCCTGATGCGTTATTTATCTATCTCGTCAGAGAACCCAAAGAAAATATCAGCAGTATTATGCAAGCTTGGCGCTCGAATAAGTTTGTCACTTATCCTAATTTACCGGGGTGGGATAAACGTAACTGGTCGCTACTGCTTCCTGAAAAATGGCAACAGCTTAATCGCCAGTCGTTAGCGCCCATTGCCGCGTTTCAATGGCAAGCCGCTAATGAAGCGATTATGGATTCATTGCAAAAGATCGACAGCAATCGCTGGTGCATGGTGTCTTACGATCAATTAATTGCAGACCCTGCGAAAACCGTTAAGCAACTCTGTCAATTTACAGCTACAGATTTCGACCCAGCCTTAGCGCAATTATGCAGCAAGCCATTAGCGCATTCTCGCTACACTATATCGACCCCAAAACCAGATAAGTGGCTCGAAAATTACCATGATATTGCCAAAATTTGGTCAAGTACTTGTACAACACTGAACAAAATCAATCATCATTTACGCCAGCGCGGCCATCCAATATATGACACTCAATGGCAGCAACACGACATTGCTAAGCCTGTAGCACAGGCTCCGGAACCCACAAAGAAAGTGTTAGCTCAGCCAAACGATCAAAATGTGTCTCGCAACAGTCCCTGCCCTTGTGGTTCGGGCAAACGATTTAAGCAATGTCATGGTCAATTACATTAGCCAAAAAGCGCCAGCATTTGTAAATAGCCAGCAGAACGGGTAAAAATACCTGTGTAGAAAATCATAACGGTAAGCGCCGCATTACAGAGAGCCAAATAATGAAGTTACCTCATGAGTTTTATCAATTACCTTTTAGCTTTGATGTCGGTCAATTAACCAAAGAAATCGAGCAATTTACCGGATCAGACTGGGTCACTCATCATGAAGGTTTTCAGGGTAATTCGGCCATTCCGTTAATCTCGGTCAATGGCGAGTTTAACAATGACTTTAAAGGGCCAATGCAGCCCACTGCGGCGTTAGAAAAAAGCCCTTACATCAAACAAATACTCGCTTCATTTGGTGAGGTACTCAGTCGTTCAAGATTAATGCGCTTAGCACCCGGTGCACAAGTGCCACTGCATTCAGACATTAACTACCATTGGTATA
Organism: Shewanella vesiculosa; assembly: GCF_021560015.1. Taxonomy (NCBI): domain Bacteria; kingdom Pseudomonadati; phylum Pseudomonadota; class Gammaproteobacteria; order Alteromonadales; family Shewanellaceae; genus Shewanella; species Shewanella vesiculosa. The sequence goes on from NZ_CP073588.1 coordinate 2,480,561, forward strand.
AACGCGTTCGAGTGCATATTCCGATTACCACCACCGAACAAGTGCAGTTTTTTTGTCATGATAAACAAGTGCATATGGGAGCCGGCGAGTGTTGGATTTTCGACTCGTGGAAGCTTCACAAAGTAGAGAACAACAGCGACCAATATCGCGTTCATTTGGTAGTTGATTTGGCAGGGTCAAGTCAATTTTGGCGAACGGTATTTAAGCACTCACGTTCAATCGCAGATAATCAATCAACAGCATTAAACAGTCAATTCGTCGGTTTTAACCCAGACTTGGCAGCAAGCTTGATCACAGAGCAATTTAATGCCCCCATTATCATGCCTGTGGCAGAGGTTGAATACTTAACCAATGAGTTGTTAGCTGAGGTCAAACACAATCCTGATAATAGGCTTGCAGAAGTGAATGCATTTTCGTTATTGATAGCTGAGTATGTTGCCGATTGGCGCATGTTGTGGCTGCAATATGAGTGCACTAAAGCCGGTTGGCCGCATTATCATGCGCTACGTGAACAAACCATGATAAAAGCACTACAATGCGCTAAATCACTGCAACTGACCCATTCTGGTTCAGCGGTTAAAGCGTTCGAACAATTGGTTATCGTGGCGTGTATGAATGTTGAACTTAGTGAGCCATTGGCAACGCGTAAACAAGCTATTGCTTCACCAAAAACCTCTCAAGTAAGAGCTAATTCAGCGCCAAAAACAGCGGTAACCAAATCCAGCGATCCGATGATTGAATCTATGATTGCACCGCCATCACGCAATAGCCCTTGCCCTTGCGGCAGTGGCGAGCGCTATAAAGCATGTCACGGTAAGATGAGTTAATAAGACGAAGATCTGCTTAGGTTTGTCTGAAAAGTTACAGAAATGGCGCCCTTAGGCGCCATTTCTGTAGCATCAACCAAACGATGGTGTTTTAGCTTGTGGCAATGCCTTACCCCAAGTTCAGATTAACCAAAAAATTGCTGTGCGGCTTTTTTCGCAATGGCATCCAACTCGGCGATGGGCTCAGGTATAAAAGCTTGATACTTGTCTGCCTGACCAATTGCCTTAGGATTCATAGGCTGCCTAACTTGGCTGGCGCTGGGCGTTAACACCGCACGCTCAGACTCATAAAAGGTAAAACATTGCGCTTGAGTCGTTAACTCACAGTAATCCAATATGCGTTGAATTTGTGACTCTGGCTCACGCACTAATTGCTCAAAACAAACATGTAAAATCTCATTAGGGTACAACCTATCCCAATGTTGCATGATGTCTAAATAATGTTGCCAGTAACTTGAAATACCCGCAAACGAATACGAATAGTCATGGCCAAAACTGAAAAACTGCTTAAATACACTCAAGCCATTGTCGACTGTATTACGTACCACATTGATTATTTTTGCTTGAGGAAATAAGGTTTTAATTAGCCCTATGTGTAAAAAGTTATTTGGGTTTTTATCGATTACATACGTTGGTGCATCGCTAAAGTAATGATTCACTTCAGCTAAATACCGTTGGCGGAATTGATCAATATGGCTAGCTGAAAGCTGACTTAATCTAGCCTGATAACCACCCGACATATCCATCTGCAGCGCAAAGCGTTCCATAAACGGTAACTCATCGGTAGCGCCAACATCGCTATGGCACGCCAAAATTTGCTCGACTAAGGTGGTACCAGAACGAGGCATACCAACGATAAAAATCGGTGTTTGGCTAGCCGCTGGCGAGCGATTAATATGTGGCGACGGTGTATGCCCAAGTAGCGACAACACAATACTGGCAAACTGGGTTTGTTTAAACGGTCGGTGAAGCGCCATGATTTGATTGGCTAATAACATCGACTCACACGCTTTTTCTATTTGCTGTGTTTGCTCGTAGGCTTTACACAAAGCAAAATACACCAGCGCTTGATTTTGTTTGCTTAACGACTCATCGGTTACAAAACCTTGTAATAAGCTCAAATCATCAGTGCTGAAACGATACTGCAAATCAGCCAAACTCCAGTAGCCGACCCCCACTTGCGTTGGGCTTAATTGAATATATTGCTGATAAAAATTGGCTGCTTTTTCTGTATCGCCTTTGGCTTTATAGATATGACCCAAATTAAGCTGCACAGCGGGTTCAGCAAAATCATTTGCCACACACACCATTGAAAACATTGTTCCGCTAAGGTCATATCGCCAACTTTAGTCGCGACCAGTCCGAGTTTATAACGGCATTTTGCGTCCTGTGGTAACAAATTAATTAACTGTTCTAAATAAGCTTTAGATAAGAAAAAGTCTTGTTTTACTTCAGCTATAGTCAGCAGCCCCATTAATACTGATACCGTATTCGGTTTAATGGATGCTGCACTGATAAAATAGCTCTCTGCTTGTGCATATTGTTGTTGCTGTAAATGAATATGACCTAGTATGGCTAAGGCTCCGACGTGTTTATCATCGCGCTTAACCACTTTACGAGCATACATTCTGGCCGACGAATAATTTTTTGATTGAAACAGCGATTCCGCTTGGCTCAAATATTGGTCAATAATACTCAAACGAGGGTCCTTTTTATTATAATTAATCCACTATTGTCGACTAAATCTAAGCTCAATCACTTGCCTTAATCACTTAGTTCAATCAGTTCTGTTTCAGTAGAATAACATAAATATCATCAGAATCTTGAGGCAACAAACAGTGCCTAAAACCAACCTGAATTAGTGAACGAAATAATTAACTTAAGCGTACAATGGCCATATAGATTTCCCCGTTCACCCGACAAGAGTGAGTTTTGATGAAAAATAATGAAGCCAAAGTACCAACCAGCCGTCTATCTCGATTATCAAAAATGGGTGGGCTGGCTTCACGTTTAGCGGGTAACGTGCTGCTTGAAGGCGCCAAACAATTTAGCCAAGGTAAGTCGCCATCAATGCAGCAACTGATGATGACCCCCAAAAATATTGGCCATGTAGCAGATAAACTGTCGCAACTACGCGGCGCGGCCATGAAAGTGGGCCAAATGTTGTCAATGGATGCCGGAGACTTAGTGCCTCCTGAATTGGCTGAAATATTGGCTAAGCTGCGCTCTGACGCTAAGGCCATGCCACACAAACAATTAACCCAGTTATTAGTTGAGCATTGGGGCAGCGATTGGATTGCACCGTTTGCCCAATTTGAATTACGCCCTTTTGCTGCGGCATCGATCGGCCAAGTACATTTAGCCTATTTAGATACCGGCGAAAAACTGGCGATAAAAATTCAATACCCAGGTATTCGAGACAGCATCGACAGCGATATCGACAACGTGGCCAGCTTATTAAAAGTCTCGCGGTTAATTCCCGCTAACGTAAAACTCGATACCTTACTCGCTGAAGCAAAAGTGCAGTTGCACAACGAAGCGGACTATCACTTTGAAGCTGAGCAAGTTGCACTTTATCAGCAACAACTGGGCGATAACCCTCACTTCATCGTGCCTAAAGTTTACCCAAAATTGAGTAACAACAGCATTTTATGTATGCAATTTGTTGAAGGCGTGGCGATTGAGTCATTAACCGAATCATCACAAGCAGTGCGCGACCAAATCGCAACGTTACTAATGGAATTGTGCTTTAAAGAGCTATTTGAGTTTAAATTGCTCCAGTCAGATCCTAATTTTGCCAATTTTCAGTACCAAGCAGACACTCAAAAAATAGTCCTATTCGACTTTGGCGCCACCCGCACCATTAGCGACACATTATCGCAAGGTTATCTGCAACTGATGCAAGGTGCGATTGTTGATGATAAACAACAAATGACACAAGCAGCACAACAGATCGGCTTTTTTCAAGACGCCATCGACCCACAACAGAAACAGCTAATTATTGATATTTTCTACCAAGCTTGTGAGCCACTGCGCTTTGATGGTGAATACGATTTTGCTCAAAGCAGTTTAGCTAAACGTATCACTCAGGCAGGTAAAGCCATGAGCACCCAACAAGATGAATGGCATACCCCACCTACTGATGCCATTTTTATTCATCGTAAATTAGCAGGTATGTATTTACTCGCGGCAAAGCTAAAAGCCAAAGTAAACGTCGCTAAATTATTTTCTGTTTATCAAACTCAAATCGGTAAAAAAAATGTGTAACATGTCTACTTAATCTTTATTTTACTCGCCATTTACCATGGCATATATGGACATAGTTATGATTAACCTTACCTTTCACCGCTCATGGCGCATCATGGGCGTAGTTGCATTAATGCTCTGCTTACCAAGTTATGGCCATGAAGCAGAACAAACAACAAACCAAACCGTAAAACCTAGCCTTGAAGGCCAGCTGACTGTATCAAAACTTGCTGATGGAGTGTATTTACATCACTCCTATATGAATGTCAGCAATTTCGGCTTAGTCGAAGCAAACGGCCTTATTGTGGTTGAAGATAAACAGGCCTATATTATCGATACGCCTTGGACCGACAGTGATACGGCAAAGCTTCTTGACTGGATTGCCCAACAAGGCTTTACTCCAGTTGCCAGTATTTCAACTCATTCCCATCAAGATCGTGCTGGCGGTATCGGTTACCTTAACAGCCAAGGTATTGCGACCACAGTATCTGAAACAACCCAGAAGATTTTAGCTAAAAATGCTAAACCTATCGCTAAAAATACCTTTGGCGGCACACAATACATAATGAAAACGAATTTAGTTGAAGTATATGATCTTGGTGCCGGACATACCGAAGATAACCTTGTGGTATGGCTACCCGCACAAAAAATATTATTTGGCGGATGTTTAATCAAATCGCTGAATTCAAGCGTATTGGGTTATACAGCTGAAGCAGACATGCAAGCTTGGCCATTAACGGTTGCCAAGGTACAAGCCCAATTCCCTCAGGTGAAAATAGTAGTACCCGGTCATGGAAAGGTTGGGGATAAAGCATTGCTGACTCACACCATCGCATTACTGAACAACTTAAGCATTTAACATCAAAAAGATAAATCTATTGCGTCGATATGCGATAGCTTATTAACCATTGAGTTCAATTGAACTCGCACAAGGAGAGTTACCATGTTTAGTCACGTTATGATCGGCGTTAATGATATTGATACATCAAAAAAATTCTATGATGCGATTTTAGGTGCATTAGGCCATGCTCCAGGACAAATTGATCCTAAAGGTCGTTGTGTATACATGACAAAGACGGGGATTTTCATACTCACTAAACCGATTAACGGTGAGCCAGCATGCCATGGTAATGGTACAACAATTGGTTTTGCTGCAGAAACACCAGCGTTAGCAGATGCATGGCATGAAGCCGGTTTAGTCAATGGTGGCACCGCGTGTGAAGATGCGCCGGGTATTCGACCTGGCCCTGCATTTGATTTATACCTTGCTTACCTTCGCGATCCAGATGGTAACAAGATGTGCGCCTTACACAGAGTGGCAAAGTAATCGTCGCTAAGCATTAACCACTATATGGGTGACGTGATTGTACTTCGCCCATTTTTATTTAAATATCAGTGTAAATATCAATTAGCTGACTAATTAATCGATTCAAATAAAATCAAAATCCGAAGCTAACATGCCAATATTTATCAGCAACGGTTTTTTATGGTTAATCCCTTGTGCTCTCTTTTACAGCTAAAATAATTCCATTCCATATACCTCGAACACTTATAGATGCACCAAACAGTACAACAAGGTAAAATAATGGCCCCTTGGTGTAGTGAGTGTGTTTTTGATGTCTGTTAACGACCCGTGTTTTATTCCTTTCAATGATGCAATGGCTTTCAATAACACGCTTGCCGAACAAGGATTACCTAACTCTTTCACCTTCCCGTTTTATTATCAACCTCATCCAATATGTTTACTGGCTGCAAAGCAGTTGCAGCAGGAGTTAATTGAGGCGAATCCCTGGCGACATAATTTTGGCTTAGACAGCGAAAATGATCGCGGCATGGTGATTGGTAAAATGTTTGGTGTATTAGTGGTGAAGAATGCACACGGGCAACTTGGTTTTTTAGCGGCTTTTTCGGGTAAGTTAGCCGACAACAATATCTTACCGCCGTTTGTGCCACCAGTGTTTGATATGCTGACCCAAGACAGTTTTTTTAGTACTGAAAATAAACAGATTAACCACATTAATCTGTCGATTAGTCAGCAAGAAGCAAATCCATTGCTGGCAACATTAACCGCGACGTTAGTTGCTCAACAACACCAAGCGGAAAGTGAACTTGAGCAGCAACGTAACGCAATAGTTGAAGGCCGCAAGCTGCGTAAGCTGCAACGTGAGCAAGCAGATGATGCATTAGCGCAAGCAAGCATCAGTGACGATACCCATAGAACATTGTCTATCGAGTTAAGCCGTCAAAGTGTGCAGCAAAAGCATCAGCTAAATGCGTTAAAGCAACAGTGGCAGACTCAAGTTGAAGCCACTAAAATGGCATTAGATACGCTTCAATTACAAATCAAACAGCTTAAACGTCAGCGCAAACAACTTTCAAATGGATTGCAAAAAAAGCTGTTTGCTCAATATCAGTTTTTAAATGTCTTAGGTGAAGCACGAGATTTAAACGATATTTTCAATGATGCACCTAATCATTTACCACCAGCAGGTGCAGGCGAATGTGCGGCACCTAAGTTACTGCAATACGCATTTACACATCAATTTACTCCAATTGCGATGGCAGAGTTTTGGTGGGGCTCATCGCCAAAATCTGAGATAAAACAGCATAAAAACTACTACCCGGCTTGTCACGGAAAATGCCGACCTATTCTGACTCACATGCTAAAAGGCATGCAAGTTGATGATGATCCACTGTTGATTAATCCGGGTAAAGATCAGCACATTGATATTATTTATCAAGATGATGCGATGGTGATTATTAACAAGCCTGCTGAATTGTTATCGGTACCGGGTAAAAATATCACCGACTCGGTGTTTAGTCGTATGCAGCAGCTATTTCCCTCTGCGACAGGGCCGCTGATTGTTCATCGCTTAGATATGTCGACCTCAGGCCTAATGGTGATTGCACTCACCAAAGAAGCCAACAAAGCTCTACAACAGCAGTTTATTCAACGCAGCGTCACTAAACGTTATATCGCGCTAATTGAGGGTGTACCAAGTCAAGATGAGGGCGATATTAGTTTGCCATTGCGGGTGGATTTGGACGATCGTCCGAAGCAGTTAGTGTGTTATGAGCATGGCAAACATGCCGAGACGCATTGGCAAGTTTATCAACGTCAAAGACAGCGCACTTTAGTGTATTTGTACCCTAAAACCGGGCGAACCCATCAATTACGGATGCATTGTGCCCATCACGATGGTTTGCACATGCCAATAGTCGGTGATGATTTATACGGCATCGCCACCAATCGTTTGCATTTACACGCCCAATATTTAGCGCTTACTCATCCGCTGACTGGCGAAGATATGGTGTTTGAAACGAAAGCCGATTTTGAATAATCATCATATGAAAATAGAGACAACATCAGTAAAAGTATCTAAAGACACTTTTACTGATCGACTCGAACACACTGAGTGTTAAGTGATTAGTTGCTTTAATACTACAACTTAAAGCTACTGACCTCTTGTTGTAGTGATGCAGCTAAATGAGCCAATTTCTGTGCTTGTGTCATTGAGGTTTTCGCTTCAATTGACAAGTTTTCCGATACTTCGCGAATAGATTCCGTATTACGGTTTATCTCACTTGTCACTGAGGTTTGTTCTTCTGCTGCCGTGGCAATTTGACTCGCCATATCTGAAATCTCATTAATCGCTTTAGTGATCTGCAATAAACTCTCACTAGCCGAATTAGCATCCGATACGCTGGTTTCAGCCATTTCACGGCTTTGTGTCATTGACTTAACAGCTTTTTCCGCCGTTTTTTGTAGGGTTTCAATTGTAGCTTGAATTTCTTGAGTCGATGAATGAGTACGTTGTGATAACACTCGAACTTCATCAGCCACTACAGCAAAACCTCGGCCTTGTTCTCCCGCACGAGCGGCTTCAATCGCGGCATTCAATGCCAATAAATTAGTTTGCTCGGAGATCCCGCTAATGGTTAACAGAATACTGTTAATTTTCTGTGAGTGTTCATTCAAGTCACCAATAATCTGCCCTGCTGTACTCACTTCTTTGGCTAGACTTCGTATTGATGCTTGGCTTTGCATTACCTGTTTTTGACCGTGGGTTGAAAGCTCTACCGCATCTTGTGCTATGTGTGCTGTATGTTCGGCATTGCTGGCAATCTCTTCGGTAGCACTGGCCATTTCAGTTACGGCTGTGGCTACCATAGTCACTTCATCTTGCTGAATGACAATACGATCGCTATTTTTAACCGCTGATGCACTGCTATCTGTCGCTTGATATTCTAATTGGCCTGCAATTTTATGCATCCGAGAAATCATCCCGTGAATACGTTCAGCAAATTGATTAAAACCAGACGCTAAGCGACCTATTTCATCGTGACTGTTGGCGGTTTCAATACGCACGGTTAAATCACCTTCTCCTTCGGCAATATCGTTTAGAGCTTGGGCAACACGTTCAAGATCTTTAAATTGAATTTTAAAAATAACGGTAAGCATTAATCCGAAAAGAATAAGTAAAGTCGCCCCTATCGCAGACATCCACCAAGCGAGAACGGTAGCCGGTGACATAATTTGTTGCTTATCCATTACGAAAATTAATGCCCACTCTGTCGAAGGGATTGCCGCAACATACAAAAGCTTAGTTGTACCATCGAGCTCACGCTCTTCAATACTGTTGGCTTTGGACCTTTGTGCTAACCAACTATTAGTGAATTGTTCATCGACGCTACTGAGTTGTTTATTATTCAATTGACTATGTGGATGGCTGATAATCAGTCCGGTATAGTCAACCATTACAGCGTAACCATCACCCGGAACGTCTAAGCTCTGGACGGCATCGGTTAACTGAACAATGGTTAAGTTAGCGGCGGTAACACCAAACAATTTGCCATTAGCCATCACAGGTGCAGCAATCGTCACAACTTGCTTCTGTAAAGTAGTACTAATATAAGGCGCTGTCATAATCATACTGCCTGCGGCCTTCGCATCTATATACCAAGGTCTTACTCTTGGATCATAACCTGCGGTATTTAATGCAGGATCTTGACGGTACATATTGCCTTGTTCGTCACCAAAATAAGTTAATGCAAAGCCCACAGCGTTGTGAGCTTGGAGTAAAAAAGGCGTGATATTAACAGTTGGGTCAGCTTCAATGGTTTGTTTCAGGCTGGTGATGGCCTGCTTTCTATCTTGCATCCATTCGCCAATTCCTTGAGTAAAGGTCACTGCTAGTTGGTCTATTTCATCTTGGGTATTGGTCAATGCATTATTTCTAATAACATAACTAGATATGCTCACCAACACCACGATAGTGATCAGTACTGCAAAAAGACTGCTAAGAAGCAGACGTGTTTTTAGTGTCGATTGCATGAGCTCTTCCTTTATAATCCAAAGTTTTCCAGTGATACGACTTTATATCGGCAGCAAATGTCAAAACATGCGATCGTAAAACACTAAAAAAATTAATCGTTGATTCGGATTTTACTCCTGGCCAAGACAATCATTGATTTAGCAGTCAATCATTTAGCATCACAACTTAACCTTAAACACATTCAGCTGCATGTACGCATTCCATCATGACCCAATAGAGCACTCTGATGATGAGTCATTTAAAATCTGAGTATAGCTGAACCCAAAAGATAACAATATGTTAACAATTGATTTGTATCATACTCCCCTAGTTAATAATAAAACCTAAAATATAATTTCAGATCTTATGTCCCAGTTATCGCTCCATGAAGTCAACATTCGCGTAAATGTTATCCTTGCCATTAGCGCTGACAGTTGAGTTTGCCAAGCATGCGCTATCACAATAGCCACGTTGGCGAGCAAGCTTATTCGATAAGTTTTATAGAAGTTTATTGCAGAAAGTGACACACGAGTTAATTTGATAACAGCGGGTTTATATTGAGCAGAAATACATGACGGATGACGAACATCGACTTCGTTCAGCGAGGATTAAGCAAGAAGGAAAAGTTCACAAAGGCTTGAGTAGAGCGAACCTTGTACCATTATTTCATTAAAAATATAGCGCTTAACTAACGGATTAGCTTATCAATAAACTAACCCGTGTTGATGGCCAGTGTTATAACTCAAACAACACATCGGTGCGGATAATGTATTTAACCCCAGACAAAATAGGCTCTGAGCTATGAATGCAATGCAGCGGATGCATGCCATGTGGGAAACACAATACACTTCCTGCTGGCGTTCGCACGTCAACTTGACGCATATTATCGCCATGTTTTGCTGGTAAACTTGGATTGTCGGCATTAACTAAAAAGCGCGTTGCACCGCCTTCAAAGTCTTCTGTCAGTAAGATTAAAAATGTCAGCAGACTATAGCGATCGCCAAAAGCATCTCGCACTAACTGACCGTCTATAACTTGGCTTCCCGGCCACGAACCATCTGAATGCGGCTTAAAGAAATCACCTTGGTTATAGCGATAAAAACGAAAGCGATTATTGAGTCCCAAGGCTGCTTTACCAGCAAAAATGCCCAAGTTATCATCCATAAGATGGTTAACTCTATTCCAAATAACTTGCTCTGTGGTGTTATCAACCACCCAGGTTAAACTGTCGTTATGGCGAACATTGCGTGGTAATGACACCGCGGCGTCGGGTAAAAAGCCCATCGACTCACTCACCGAAATTAGCCGTTTACACTCATCTGGCGTCAATACATTCAATAATTGAAACGCACCTGGCACTTCGGCTAACATTTTTTTACTCACGTTAGCACGCTCAGTTTCGGTCAACTTTGCTTCATTAAGCTCAGCCACATTAGCGTGATGATTAGCCCATGTCGGCAATGCCGGATGTTCAGCGCCGGGTTCTAGTGCCACCACAAAATAATCTGAATTTACTTTTGCTGTGTTCATGTCTTTATACCTTTAACCATAAAATGGGCTAGCAATGTTTAACTAAAAAAGTGTGAGAGTTATTGTTTAATAAACATTATTTACGAAAAAATAACTGCTTACGAATAAGTCTGGCTAACCGCAAAAATTAATAACTCATCACTCGCACTTGAGCAAATTGGCGATGCCCTGCTGCAGTGCCATGAAAACCAAAACCACTTTGTTTAGCTCCTACCCATGGCGCATTGCCAGCACCAGCACCTTGATTAACCCCAACCATGCCAGCCTCAAGTTGTTCGGCAACGGCTTTAGCGCCTTGGCCACCAAACACCACAGCAGCTAAACCATAGTGGCTGTTATTAGCGCGACTAATGGCTTCATCAATATCACTAAAACGGCTGATAGCCACTACAGGACCAAAGGTTTCTTCACGTTCTAGCAGCATTTCAGGAGTAATATCTGTCACAACTGTAGGTTGAATAAACGGTAGTTCATAGTGATCACTACCTAATAAAATACTCGCGCCTTTGGCGGTAGCATCTTGTAACTGCTCAAGTACTTTTTGGTGCTGTGTAGGATTCACTATCGGGCCAATATTCACATTCGCAGCGTCCCATGCCCCCACACGATAACGGCTGGCTAAGGCCACCACTTTTTGTTCAAACTCATCGGCAATTTGCTGGTCTACATATACTCGTTCTGTGGAAGTGCACATCTGCCCAGCGTTTTCAAACGAGCTTGCCACCGCAAAACGCACCGCGGCATCCATATTGGCACCAGCCATCACAATCATAGGATCGTTGCCGCCAAGCTCCATTACTAAACGTTTTAACCCCGATGCGGCATTAGCCATAATGTGTTTACCTGCAGCCATAGACCCGGTAAATGCCACCATATTAATGTCTGCAGCAACCAGTGCCTGGCCAAGGGCTTTATCACCTTGAACCACTTGCAGCACATGCTGTGGTAGTACCTTATTAAGTGTATTAATAAACAATTCGGCCACCAGCGGAGTTTGTTCAGACGGCTTTAATATCACACTGTTACCCGCTATAAGTGCTGGCATCAGTAAGTTATTGGCCATGGCTATCGGATAATTCCAGGGTGAAATGACGGCTACAACACCCAAAGGACGGTATTGTAATTCAGTACGATTATCAACTTGCTCAGTGGCTAATGCTTCGCCTATTTCACTGGCAAAATAGCCTGCATTTTGTAACGTACCGCCCACTTCATAGGTGGCACGGCGATAATCTTTGCCCATTTCTTGGCCAATGAGTGTTGCCAGTTCATCTTGCACTGCATGTAATTGTTGATACGCTTTAACCACATACTGTTGCCGTTCAACTAATGGCAAACTTGCCCAAGCTTTTTGAGCAACTTGCGCATTGCTTATCACTATTGGCAACTGCTCGATGCTGGTTGTTTCTACGCGACCTACCGCTGTGGCTTCAATGTGTTCTCCGCCATCGACTTTATGATAACTCGCGGGATCGTAAGAGGTTAATACTGCCATGGAGAAACATTCCTTAATGGTACTAAAGTGACGCTAGTCTAATTGCTGTCTATTTTGATACAATGGAATACAAAAGCAACCAGTATACTTTTAGTAACCTAGGTTAGATTGATGAAAACTAAAATTGAAACAATGACTAACGGTCAAAAAAAAGTTATCAACGCTTGTGCTGAACCTTGCTCGGTCGAGCGTGGTATGCGGGTATTAGGTGGAAAATGGAAAGCATCTATCTTATGGCACTTGCAAGATGGTCCAGTGCGATTTAATGATTTGTCGCGCATGTTAGGCGGGGCAAGTAAAAAAATGGTCGATCAACGCCTGAAAGAATTAGAAGCCCAAGGACTGGTGACTCGCCATGTGATTAGTGATCGTCCTATTGCTGTGTCTTATAGTATTACCGATCTTGGTCGCACGGCATTGGATATTTTAGAGCGCTTAAAAGAGTGGGCAGATGAGTATATTGTTTAGCAAAGTACTCTGGGCTAGATCTCCACAAAGATTGATTAGCTAACGACTCAACAGCTTAATTGTCACAAAATAATAACAATATGTTAGGCTTGTCACTATTACGGAGATGAAATGCATGGAAGCCTTAATCTAAGGTGCTGTTATTTATGTTGCGTTACTTATCTGTGGCGATTTTCATCATTACATTTTTCAATTCGCCGATTTCAAATGCCAGACCAGCCATCACTTTTTACACCGAAAGCTATCCTCCATATCAGTCGCTAAATTCTCATGGAGAATTGGTTGGCTTTTCGATTGATGTGTTACATGCTACCCAGCAATACCTTGATTTTGATATTAATATTCAAATCATGCCTTGGAGCCGAGCATATAAAAATGCCACAAAAAATCCTGATACATTTATTTTTTCGATAGGAAAATCCGAAAAACGTTTACAACTGTTTAAATGGATAGGTGATTTTCACACGGTGCGAAATGTTATTTACAAAAAGACTTCTCGAGCTGACATCAATATCGTTAACAAACAAGATATTAATCGATACACGCTGGCGTTACCAAGAAGCGACATTTCACTAGAGAGTCTCAACATTCAACATGAATACCCAAATGTCTATTTGGTTGCAAACCAAACTAAAGCCCTAAAAATGCTTTATTATGATCGAGTGGATTTAGTCAATAATAATGATATCGGCCTATCCGGCTCAATAAAGGCATTGGGGCTTAAACGGTCTGATTTCACCATTGCGTATGTTATTAATAACATCGAGCTAGGTATAGCAACCCATAAAGATACTCGGGTTGAATTACTCGAAATGATGCGACATGCATTTGATACGGTTAAACAAAATGGCCAGTTCGAGCTTATTGTAAAAAAGTGGTTTCCTGAACGAATATCACCACAAGCAGCAACTCAGATCGCGGGACCAATAACGGTTGAGCCTGATAATCATAGTCAAACCACGATTGAACCACTTTCGCTTTAATTGGCTCATGTCGCTAAAACCAGTATATGGGTTCAGCGACAACATCAATGATTAATAATCGAACCCTAACTGCGCTTTAATGCCATCATTAAACGCATGTTTTATCGGAACAATTTCACTTACTGTATCAGCTAACTCAATAATGTCACGATGACAAGCGCGACCAGTGATAATCACATGTTGCATCGCTGGGCGATTTCTTAACGCCGTTAATACTCGCTCAAGTTCGATATAGTGATAACTGACCATGTAAGTTAATTCATCTAACAACACCATGTTGATCGATTCATCTTTAAGGAGTTTTTCAGCTTCGAGCCAAGCTTCCATGGCAGCTTGGGTGTCTTTTTCTTTATCTTGAGTTTCCCAAGTAAAGCCGGTGCCCATGACATGAAATGGTACACCTGCACCTTCGAGTAAATTACGCTCACCACAAGCCCAAGTGCCTTTAATAAATTGCACTACCGCGGCTTTATGACCATGACCAACAGCGCGCGTCACAGAGCCAAAACCAGAGGTTGATTTGCCTTTACCATTACCGGTTAACACCAACAAAATACCTTTCTCATCTTGAGCAGCAGCAATTTTGGCATCAACACCCACTTTAACTTTCTGTTGGCGGGCTTTATGACGTTCAGCTTTGTTTGCATCAATAGTGCTAGCTTGTTCATTATCGTGGTTATCAGTTGTCATGAGATTATTCCTTTCAATGTGTTCATGTCCAAATGCGCTTCGAGTACGTCGGCAAGACGATTTAGTTGCTGCTCGCGGATCTGGTTAATATCAATAGCATGGCGACTCTCTAAGCCGGCCCACAGCAAAATAAGTTGGCATGCAGCGGGATGATCGAATAATCCATGCACGTAAGTCGCTAAAATTTGTTGGTCATTGCTCACCATGCCATCAAGCTTAGTAACTGACATGGGCTGATCGGCATATTGTTCAATCGATAACGGCTGAGTTATATTCTCTGTAAGTGAAGACTCACCACAATGGATCTCATAACCACTAAACTCTACCTGCTGGCCTTGTAAACGTAAGTGACCCCTTACTTGAGTTAAGGTTTTACTAGCAGTTAGTACGGTAGTAATCGGTAATAAGCCCAATCCGGTACTGCAACCAACGTTATCTTCAATACCTAAGGGATCATCAATCCACTCACCGAGCATTTGATAGCCGCCACAAATCCCGATGACTTTACCGCCGTAACGTAAATGCTTTTTCAAGGCGAGATCCCAACCTTGCTCGCGCACAAAAGCTAAATCTGCACGCACATTTTTACTGCCAGGCAATATGACTAAATCCGCGGCTGGCCACTCAGATGCTTGAGCCATGCTCTGCATAGTCACATAATGAAAATCAATATGTGGATGTAAACGCAGTGGATCAAAATCGGTATGATTACTGATCCTTGGATACACTAATACCAACACAGACAAACGCTGACTGGCAGATAATGGAGTCGATAACGTGCTTTGAGGGTTATCAATTAATGCATCTTCAGCGTCTAAATGCAGATCGTGCAAATAAGGTAATACGCCTAATACTGGTTTTTGAGTATAAGCTTCAAGCCAGTCGATACCAGACTGCAACAAGCTAATATCACCGCGAAAACGATTAATCACAAAGCCTTTTACCCGTGCTTGCTCAGACGGGCTTAATAATGCCAACGTACCAACTAAATGGGCGAACACACCACCTTTGTCAATATCGGCAATAATGATTACTGGGCAATCAGCCTCCTCAGCAAAGCCCATATTGGCAATATCACCTTGGCGTAAATTTATTTCGGCCGGGCTACCCGCACCTTCAGTCACCACCAAGGAATATTGCTGCTGCAGGCGAGTGTAAGATTGCATTACCGCCGCTAATGCCATGGTTTTATAACCTTGGCTCTGAGGTCCGAAAAAGGCCTTAGCTTCTAATGTAGACAAGGCTTTGCCGTGAATAATCACTTGCGCGCTCGTATCTGAGCTGGGCTTTAATAACACCGGATTAAAATCGGTATGAGGCGCTAAACCACAAGCAATAGCCTGCAGTGCTTGGGCGCGGCCAATTTCACCACCATCGAGGGTTACGGCGCTGTTTAACGCCATATTTTGCGGCTTAAACGGAGCAACGCTCACGCCTTGACGGGCAAATAAACGACACAGCCCCGCCACTAAGGTGCTTTTACCCGCATCGGAAGTAGTGCCTTGCACCATTAATGCGCCGCAAAGGGGGTCACCTGTTACAGGTGTGGAATGAACTAATGACATTATGCTTTTAAGGGCAATGGCAGGCCTGCAACCACCAAAGTCACTTGGTCAGATATCGCTGCTACCGCTTGATTTAACCAACCAGCTTCATCAACAAAACGGCGGTTGAGCTCGCCCATAGGCACAATACCCGAACCGACTTCATTGCTAACTAACACCACTTCACTTTGCAATGCAGACAAACTGTCGAGCAATAATGACTTTTGCATGGTCCACGAAGCGCCATCATCTAGCAGTAAATGATTGGTAAGTAATAAGGTTAGACAATCGAGCAAGATCACTTGCTGGGGTTTATCGATTGCCACTAAGGTTTGGGCAATATCATAAGCTTGTTCGTGCAGTATCCAGCCATGGGGGCTGGATACTCTATCTTGTTGGTGTTGGTGAATACGTTGCGACATTTCTGTGTCTAACGCGGTCGCGGTTGCTAAATACACGCATTGATAACCAATCGCTGCGTATTCAGCAACGCATTGCTCAGCAAAGCGACTCTTACCACTGCGCGCACCACCTAACACCAAATGAATCATTAGCTTAACCCAACCGCTAAAATAACTAAGTAACAACATACTTCGCTGATTTGTTGCGCTGCCCCTAACGTATCACCGGTGTAGCCACCAATCTGTTTACGGAAAAAGCCACCAAGCAAAATACGCACTAACCACAAGGTAATAAACAACACAAATGCCGCCACGCCGTTAAGCCATAACAACACAAAAATACCGCTGGCAATCAAAATAAATAAATCGTTTAACTGTTGGTTTTCTGCAATGGGCTTAGATTTGCTGCTATCGTCATCGCGAACATATTGTTCACTAAAAATTAAGCTAGAAGCCACCACTCGACTTAAGGTATGGCCTGCTACCAGAGCGCTTACCGCAGCCATAGGGCTGTATAATGCTAGCTCGACTAACAGTTGCCATTTCAGTAATAACACTAACCCCAAGGCTAAAGCACCATAACTGCCTAAGCGCGAATCTTTCATAATCCGCAGCTTATCTTCTACTGTCCAACCGCCACCAAAGCCATCAGCGGTGTCGGCTAAGCCGTCTTCATGAAACCCACCTGTCACCAACACACCGGCCACCATCGCCAGTAGAATGGCAATGCTCGCCGGTAAAATTAATTGTGCCAAAATACCAACGCACAAATCAAACCTATCATTAAACCGACCAAACCAAAATAACGACTGGCCTGATTCAGTTTATCACGATCAATCACCACCCATGATGGAACGGGGATCCGAGTAAAAAAACTCATTGCCACAAAAAACAAATTTAACTGCCGCAACCACTTTATCTCGCCAGACATGTTGTACCCTTAAACGACATTATGAACGCCAGCATCATCGAAACTGGCCATTTGATTGTAAAAAATGCACCGCGGCTTGAATTAACGGCAAGGCTAATGCAGCGCCTGTGCCTTCTCCAAGTCTTAATCCCAGCGACAACAAAGGTGTTGCTTGTAGCTGTTGTAACAAAAGCTTGTGTCCTTGCTCTTGCGACTCGTGAGCAAAGATTAAATAGTCTCTTGATTGTGGCGATAATTTTACCGCAACTAATGCTGCAGCAGTAGCGATAAAACCATCAATGACCACTAATATTTTTTGCTCTGCGGCCGCTAAAATAGCCCCAGTCATTTGCACGATTTCAAAGCCCCCCACATGAGCTAAAATAGCCTCTGGAGACACTAAAGCAGACTGATGCAATGCCAGAGCTTGATTAATTAATTGTGTTTTGGTGACCAAGGTTGCATCGTCAATGCCCGTGCCTCGGCCGACACATTGCTCAACATCAATATTAAGCATTGCTGACATTACCGCCGTCGCGGCTGACGTATTACCTATGCCCATTTCACCTAAGGCAATCAGATTACAGCCTCCAGCAACATTACGCATAACCAGCTGGCGAGCTAACTCAAACCCTTGGGCGACTTTTTCAAGCTCCATAGCAGCACACAAATGCATGGCGTGAGTACCAGCGCCTAAGCGCTGATCGATAACGCTCGTTTGCCCTGTCAGCGGTTGTAATATACCGCAATCAATAATTTCAAGTTCAAAGCCGACTTGACGACAAAACACGTTAATTGCCGCGCCGCCTTGAACAAAGTTATGCACCATTTGAGTCGTCACTTCGCTTGGCGCAATCGACACGCCATAAGCGGCAATACCATGGTCGGCAGCAAACACTAACATAGTTGGCTTAGTGATTTGCAGCTGTGAACTTAATCGCTGCTGATTGCCATTATATTGCACCCGAGCAACCTGTAATGCCAACGATTCTAGTTGACCTAAAGCCCCTAGCGGTTTGGTTTTTTGATTAATCTTATGCTGGATGATGTCATCAACATCTGGATTAACGGCTTCTATAACAAACATTTCAACTCCAACAACTTGGGCTAATAAATTTCAACATGATGCGCATAGCAATTCTTATAAAAGTTCTTATACCTGTGTCTAAATAATTAGCGCCGTTGACGTAAAATAAACAAGAAAAACACACTGCCTAACGCTGCTGTAATAATACCAACGGGCAATTCTTGATTAAATAAAACACACCGCGCTATCACATCAATCCACACCATAAATAAGCCCCCCAACATCGCGGTTAAGATCATCGGCTGACGCCCAGAAAACAATAACCTAACCGTGTGCGGGATCATTAAACCGACAAAACCAATGCCACCACACGTTGCCACTAGCATTGCCGTAATAAGCGAACACAGTAACAACATACTCAAACGCAATTTAGCGACATTAATTCCTAAGGTATGCGCGGTTTCATCTCCCGCTTGCAACGCCATAATTTGTCGTCTAAAGGTCAACATAATCAATAAACTAACCCCTACCGTTACACTCGGTAACAGTAAGTTAGACCAACTGGCTTTAGCAAAACTGCCTAAACTCCAAAACAGCACTGACGCCGCAGCCTGTGGGGTCGAAAAATACAACAACAAACTGGTCAATGCACCAAACAGAAACGAGGTCGCCACACCGGATAACAACATACGTTCAACTTGACTACTTCGACCAGGTCCCGACAACATGAACACCACCAACACAGATAAACTGGCGCCGATGAATGCTCCTATCGGAATACTTAATGTTGACCAAGACCACCAAGGTTGTGCGGTAAAGTTTGGCGCTAGGGTAAATACCCCTGAAAACATCTCGGCAAACAAACCCGTTTGACTGAATAACGACACCACCAACACCGCACCAAATGACGCCCCAGAGCTAATGCCAAACAAATACGGGTCAGCTAAAGGATTGCGGGTCACGGTTTGTAATACACTGCCCGCTATAGACAAACCAGCGCCGGCGACAAAGGCCAATAAAATTCTCGGCAAGCGTAATTCAAGCACAATACGTTGAGTTATCTTAACTGCATGCTCACTGCCATCAATCGCACTCGGCATGTCGCCGCCTAATAAGGTATTAAATATCATTAATACGTCATTTAGATGAATATTGGCCGCCCCAAAACTGGCGGCAAAAATCGGAGTAAGCAGTGTAACTACAACCAACAAGCTGAAGTAAACATAGTAGCGACGTTGGGATGCATCAATCATGATCAGGGCCCACTTTGTGGCTGGGTTGGTAACCATAAAAATAACTAATCAGGGGTTTTGCGTGTTGTGGATGAACATTAATGTCGCAGCACACACCGAACACATCACTAATTTGTCGCTCGGTCAGCACTTCAGTTGGAGTGCCTTTAGCAATTAACTGTCCGTGATCGAGTAGTAATAATTTATCGCACATCGCACTGGCTAAATTTAGATCATGTATCGATGCGATAACGCTAATACCTAATGATTTAACCAGTTCAAGAATTTGAATTTGATAACGAATATCTAAATGATTAGTGGGTTCATCTAAAATAAGAATATGCGGTTGTTGCACGATAGCGCGGGCAATAAGTGCACGCTGCTTTTCACCACCAGATAACAGTTCATACTGTTGCAGTGCTTGTTGCTGCAAGCCCACTTTGGCTAATGCGCTTAATACACGTTCACGGTCTTGGACGGTATTAGGATCAAACAAGCCTTTATGCGGCGTTAACCCCATGGTCACTAACTGCTCGGTGGTCATGTCAAAATAATGCGGCGTATCTTGTTGTACCACCGCAATATTTTGCGCTAGCAACTTAGATGAAAACTCACTGATGGGTTTGGAAAAAATAGCAATATCGCCGCTAGTGGGCACAATGTAACGATACAGGCAACGTAACAAGCTTGACTTACCCGCGCCATTTGGGCCAATTAAGCCTAGCATTTGACCTTTAGGCAGACTGAAATGAATGTCAGCCAAAATCATTTTATTATCGACTTGCCAAAAAAGATGATTTACATCTAATACAGACTCAGACATGCAAGTAACCTCGCCATGTCCAATTAATTAACACATACATCGATTTAATCACTCCCCTAAGTCACCCGCTTAGGTATGGATAATGAGGCGATTCAAAGCTGGTATCTGACTTATGCACCAATACTTAATTGATCCATTTACAGTTGCGGGTACAGTTTGGGCTTATCCCAATTCCCAATACCTTGAAAGGCACTACTTTTTAAACTATCGTGTTGAAGATAATCATCTTAACGACATGATGTTAATACAATAAATAGTAAGCTAGTCATTTTAACACCATGATATTGAGACTATAACGACGATGACAGTAACGCCATAATACGACTCTGGTGGTTCTCAAGTCTTAGGCCAATGTAAGGTAAAACTCACTTTAGCGGCTTTAGTATCCATCATTGGCGGCTGAAAACGATCAATATTATCAACATCGTCAGGCCAATACACATCGAGCACCATAATAGCAGCATAGGGGATCGCTAGGTTAGCGAATAATCCGCTACATTGGCCAGTATTGAGTACATATCCCACTAAACAGCGCATTACGCCACCATGAGTCACCACTAACGCATGGGGACAATCGTCACCATTAGGCTTTTGTTGAGCACTATCTGTCTGCGCAAAAGAGCTCCACAGAGCATCAACAACGGTCATTAAGCCAGCTTCCACTCGTGCGGCAAAATCGGTTACCGACTCAGCCTTGTCTGGTGTATTTTGTGCCAGCCAAGGGTTATCCCAATAAGCATCAAATTGTTGTGGGTTTTGTTGATAAATAGCATCAAATGATTGCCCATCCCAGACACCAAAATCAATTTCTTGTAGTGAAGATAAAGTGGTTAACGGTAACGATAGTTGCTGTGCTAAAGCTTGACTAAATAACTGACAACGCAACAACGGCGAACTAAATACATGACTAATCGGATATTGCTGCTCGATAAAAGCTTGCTGCATTTGCGTCATACCAATATCGGTAAGCTTCACATCGGTGCGGCCGCGGAATATCCCCCCACCTTCACACTCACCATGGCGCATTAATATTATCTTGGCTCGCTTCATTGACATAAACCTCAGTTAGAGAGTCATAAACATTTATCAAACAGTGCCTTGCACTGCTAACACAGAGCAAATGCCCCCTCAATTTAATTAACTATTCTGATGTTAACTTACTTATCCAGCTATCGAGTAAATCAAATTAAATCAAATTAAATCAAATTGCGCCTCATTGAGCTTAAATCAGCCTTGCTCTAGCGGTAAAAATTCGCGTACTATGGACGTCTATACGTTTATATGTCCAAAATACTATCTTAACAGGTCAGCATATAAAAGGTCATCATTATGAGCAATAGCTCTGATCTACACTAGCAACCAAAAATTGCCTGTAGTAGCTGTAATAAACAATGATGTTATCGCCCTACTCTGGTAAAAATAAGGGTATGCTTATCTCAATTAAGGTATCAAGCAACATAGTGATAAAAAGGTAACTGTTATGGCGAAATCGACTTCTTACAGTCAAACACTTGAACAACTTAATGCATTGTTAGCGCAGCGTATTGTGATTTTAGATGGCGCCATGGGCACCATGATCCAAGACTATAAGTTGGAAGAAGAAGATTATCGTGGCGAGCGTTTTAAAGATTGGCATTGCGATGTTAAAGGCAACAATGACTTATTAGTACTCAGCCAAGCGCAAATTATTAAAGATATTCATACCCAGTACCTGTTAAACGGTGCCGACATTATTGAAACCAACACCTTTAATGCCACCACCATCGCCATGGCCGATTACGATATGCAGTCTCTGGCCGCCGAAATTAACCTAGCCGGAGCCCAAATTGCCCGCCAAGCAGCCGACGAAGTGGCTGCGCAAACAGGTTTGCCACGTTATGTTGCTGGCGTATTAGGCCCAACTAACCGCACCTGCTCTATCAGTCCAGACGTTAACGACCCTGGGTTTCGTAATGTCAGTTTCGACCAATTAGTCGACGCTTATGTCGAATCCACCAGCGCCTTAATTGAAGGCGGCGCCGATATCATTTTAGTTGAAACCATTTTTGATACCTTAAACGCCAAAGCTGCTCTATTTGCGATTGAAAAAGTATTCGATCAACTCGGCGATCGCCTACCCGTTATGATCTCAGGCACCATTACCGACGCCTCAGGCCGCACCTTAACTGGGCAAACCACAGAAGCCTTTTATAACTCTTTACGCCATATCAAGCCGTTATCGATTGGCCTTAACTGTGCCCTTGGTCCTAAAGAGCTGCGCCCGTACGTTGAAGAATTATCGCGTATTGCCGAGTGTTATGTTTCCGCCCACCCAAATGCTGGCTTACCCAACGAATTTGGTGGCTACGATGAAACCCCAGAAGAAATGGCCGAAGTCATTAATCAATGGGCTCAAGAAGGCATGCTCAACATTGTCGGCGGCTGTTGTGGTAGTACACCCGCTCATATCAGCGCCATTCGTGAAGCGGTACTCAGACACGAACCCAGACAGATCCCAGATCTGCCCGTGGCTTGTCGTTTATCGGGCCTAGAGCCTTTGACCATAGATAAAAATTCGTTATTTGTTAACGTCGGCGAGCGCGCCAACGTGACCGGTTCAGCTAAGTTTTTACGCTTAATTAAAGAAGAAAAGTTTGAAGAAGCCTTAGATGTTGTGCGTGAGCAAGTAGAAAATGGCGCACAAATTATCGACGTCAACATGGACGAAGGGATGCTCGATGGCGTCGCGTCTATGGCGAAGTTTTTAAACTTAATCGCCTCTGAGCCCGACATCTCTCGCGTGCCAATCATGATTGACTCATCAAAATGGGAAGTGATTGAAGCCGGTCTTAAATGCGTCCAAGGCAAATCGATTGTTAACTCGATTTCGATGAAAGAAGGCGAAGCCAAATTTATCGAACAAGCCACCTTAGTCAAACGCTATGGCGCTGCTGCCATTGTAATGGCCTTTGACGAAGACGGCCAAGCTGACACTCGTGAACGTAAAACTCAAATCTGTACTCGTGCTTATCGCATTTTGGTCGATGTTGTCGGCTTTCCTCCAGAAGATATTATTTTTGATCCCAACATCTTCGCTATTGCCACCGGTATTGATGAACACGACAATTATGCTGTCGACTTTATCGAAGCCATTAAAGACATCAAAGCCACCTTGCCACACGCGATGATCTCCGGCGGTGTGTCTAACGTGTCATTCTCATTCCGCGGTAACAACCCAGTGCGCGAAGCCATTCACGCGGTGTTTTTATACCATGCCATTCAAGCGGGTATGGACATGGGTATTGTTAACGCAGGTCAGTTAGCCATATACGATGATATTGACCCAGAGCTAAAAAAACGGGTTGAAAACGTAGTTCAAAACTTACCTTGCCCAGTAGCCGACTCAAGTAACACTGAACAACTGCTCGACATCGCTGAAAGCTTTAGAGGCGATGGCTCACAAGTGGCTAAAAAAGAAGATTTAGCCTGGCGCAGTTGGCCAGTATCGCAGCGTTTGTCGCATGCATTGGTTAAAGGTATTACTGAATTTATTGACGAAGACACTGAAGCTGCCCGCCAAGAAGCTGTGCGTCCACTGGACGTGATTGAAGGGCCATTAATGGACGGCATGAACGTGGTCGGCGACTTATTTGGCGCAGGCAAAATGTTCTTACCACAAGTAGTGAAATCGGCTCGGGTAATGAAAAAAGCCGTCGCTTACCTTAATCCTTATATCGAATTAGAAAAGGTTGCTGGCCAGTCAAATGGGCGAATTTTAATGGTCACCGTAAAAGGTGATGTGCATGACATAGGTAAGAATATCGTCGGTGTGGTTCTCGCCTGCAACGGCTACGAAGTGGTCGATCTTGGGGTAATGGTATCGGTCGATAAAATTCTCGATGCAGTAAAAGAGCATAATATCGACATCATCGGCATGTCAGGTTTAATCACTCCAAGCTTAGATGAAATGGTGCACAACGTGAAAACCTTCCACCGTGAAGGCTTAACCATCCCAGCAATTATCGGTGGTGCAACCTGCTCTAAAATTCATACAGCAGTAAAAATAGCACCGCATTATCCACATGGCGCCATTTACATTGCCGATGCATCTCGTGCTGTGCCTATGGTGTCAAAACTGATTAATAACGCCACTCGCCAGGCGACCATCGACGAGGCTTACGCCGAATACGACATGATGCGTGAAAAACGTTTGTCGCAAACTAAGCGTAAAACCATCGTATCGATTGAAGCGGCGCGTGATAATCGTTGTCAACACGACTGGGAAAACTACACCCCGTTTACGCCTAATGTATTAGGCCGCCAAGTATTTGATGACTACCCGCTAGAAGACCTAGTTGAACGTATCGACTGGACGCCGTTCTTTAGAAGCTGGGAACTGCACGGTCATTACCCTGAAATTTTAAAAGACAAAGTCGTTGGTGAAGAAGCCGTTAAATTATTTGCCGATGGCCAAGCCATGTTGAAGCAAATTATTGCTGAAAAGTGGCTTACCGCCAAAGCAGTAATCGGTTTATTCCCAGCCAATACCGTCAACCACGACGACATTGAGCTTTACACTGATGAAAGCCGCAGCACATTAGAAATGACCACCCATCATTTGCGGATGCTTGAGCGCGTGGGGTAACGACAACTTTTGTTTGTCTGACTTTGTTGCACCAAAAGATTCAGGCGTTGCCGACTACATGGGCGGTTTTGCGGTGACGACAGGGCACGGTATTGATGAACATGTTGCCCGTTTTGAAGCCAATCACGATGACTACAATGCGATTATGCTCAAATGTTTAGCAGACCGTTTAGCCGAAGCCTTTGCCGAGCGCATGCACGAACGTGTTCGTAAAGAATTTTGGGGTTATGCCGCGGATGAAGTGCTCGATAACGAAGCGTTAATTCGCGAACGTTATAAAGGCATTCGTCCAGCGCCAGGTTACCCAGCATGCCCAGACCACACTGAAAAAGGTTTGTTGTGGGATTTGCTCAAACCCGATGAGACTATCGATTTAAATATTACCGAAAGCTTTGCCATGTACCCAACAGCTGCAGTTTCAGGCTGGTACTTTGCCCATCCCAAATCACGCTATTTTGGCGTAACTAATATTGGTAAAGATCAGGTAGAAGACTACGCTAAGCGTAAAGGCATGACCTTGGAAGAGACAGAGAAGTGGCTAGCGCCAGTATTGGACTATGACCCGGAGTAGACTGCCCCAGAATAGAGAGTGACCGAGAGTAAAGAGTAATTCTGATTAGAGTGACCTTGAATAGATAATGATCCTGAGTAATTAGGATCATTAATTCTTTTGCAGCCTAATAACCGAGGGAATCGCAAGGTCCCACCCTTACACAGGTCAAATCAAACGTCGTTCCGGCAATGCTTTTGAGCCGGAATCCAGCCCTTTGTTTTATTAAACTCTACGGCCTGTGGCTACCGAGGTCGAGGCGCTTCACAAATAGCAAATTAACATCGTAAGGTTCCCCCTTGCATAGGTCGAAAAGGGCTCAATGGTCCCCCCCCTCTTTTCTATTTACAGAAGAATTCCCCCCTGTCGTTCCGGCAACATTTTCCCTATTTAATCGACCATGGTATTAGACAAAAACCTCAATCAAACATACCCATTTTCATTATTACACCATAAAAAATAGTCATTTATAATAATAGATACCCTTAAAGAATCACTCTACAATAACGTCGTTTAAAAAATAATCGTATGAATGACAAAACAGGGAGTTGCTTCATCTATGGCCTATAGAGCATATATTGGGATTTTTGCATTCCTGACTCTCATCGTCGCCGTTAGTTGCTACTCGGAGGAGTCAATGTTTAGCATGTTTAAAAAAGTCGATGTCGAAGTGTTTCCTGAAGTGATAGGTAGCTTAACCCATGAGGGAAAACCGCTAGCCGGTATTAAGCTAAAAAGGGGTTATAAGTATTCTGGTGTAATGGAAGAAATAGAATGGGATTACACCACGACTGACAATGAAGGGAAATTTAGCTTTCCTGAAATTATTTACAGTACAAGTCACCCTAACAAGCCTTTCGCCGAAACGCGCGTTGCGCAAGCAATTAAAGTCGCAGAAGGTGACTATACAGACACTTTTCTTTGGTCAACAGTGGCTAGAGGCGAGAAACATATATCTTATCTAGTCGAGCGATTAGCACAATTAAATTGTGACCTAGCTAATGAAGCCATTAGTCAAGAAATCATTGATGAAGAGTTCCCCAGCGGAGTTGTGCGATATCAGATATTCAGTATTTGTCGCTGGCCTGAACTGGAAAAATTAGAAATCGAGAAGCAAAAAAGATTCGGTGAATAGCAAATAACAATACTAGTTAACAAGGAATGTTTATGACTCAATTAACCCCTAAATTAGCCTCAGAGCTTGCAGCTAAAGTGTACGATGTAATCGATTTAGAGTTAGTACAAAACTTTGGCAACCCATATATTAACAAACACTTTACATTCAACAATGTAGGCATAGGAAAAACTGGCGGGTTTATTTTTAATCGCCAGTCAGGTTTTGCGGCGATGGGGTTAGGCAAAGGACAATACCAAGGAGATGCTATCATAGCGATCCGCGGCACAGAATTTAGTTCTGCAGCAGACTGGGCTACGAATGCGCAAGTTGGTTTAAGTGTCGGTGATGGTAGCCAAATAGTGCACGCTGGATTTAATAATGCTTTTACTTCATTAAGACCGCAGTTTGCGACTTTTTTAGATAAGTGGCGTACCTCAAATCCTGGTAAGGCGATACATTTTGTCGGACATAGCTTAGGAGGAGCAATCGCCTCACTTGCTGCCGACTGGGCATCTGTTAATAATTACGCTTCAAATATTAACTTATACACTTTTGGTGCCCCAAGAGTTGGACAACAAGGTTTTGCCACCGCTAATACCCATAGACTAAATCAAATTTTTCGCTGCACACACGGCGCCGATGTAGTCCCTAAAGTGCCTCTATGGCCTTTTATTCATGCACCTTATCAAGGTGTTGAATATCGCTTAGATAACAGTCAAGGTTTAAGGATTAGCGCTCATGGTATGGATCCTAAAGCTGGGGCTGAACCAGGTTATTTAGTCTCTGCAAACACTGAGCATTGGGGCCATTTACACGTTAAAGCTAGCGAATATTTAAAGCCGGTAAAATTACGTTATGAAAACCGCAATCAAGCAAGCTATTCAGATCAGTGGAGCGACAAACTCAGTGCAGCATTAATTACTGTCTTAAAAGAGGCAGGCTATTATGGTGCAATTGTAGCGCAAGCGACGGCTTCTTACGGTTTGACATTCTATGATCTTGTCGCCAAAACCCTTGAAAAAATTGCAGCCGCGGCAGATTCTTTCGCCGACGATGTCAGAGGCCTACTCGGCCATATGTTGTCTTTTGCAGGGGCTGTAGTCACAACCGTAGTTGACTTAACTTATGCCACTATTCGAGCCATTTTCAATAGAATGCTTTCACGCTTGTATAGTAGTGTAAAAGAAGCGATTAAGTCAGTTCACAAATAATAATTATAATGACGCTAACAAAGGTCTCGGTCACTGTAATATATCATCAGGACCGAGACCTTTTATTTACGTACCCGAATACGTAAGTAATCCCTTATCCTATTAACTGATCCATGATGTATAAGTACCAGACTCCCGAACTCTATTATTCCCTCATTAAACTTAGCTTCATATTGACACTACACACTTATCTTTACTGACACTAAACTCATTTAATCGACTCTAGCCATTGGTTAAATGATAATGCAGGCATGGTACTGGATCGTTGTGTAACAACTTTACTCGGTTCAAATATCATTAGGTAGAAATAAACGGATAGTAAATTGAGCGAATTGTTAAGTTTACTGAACCTGAGTCAAGCGACTGTTTATTTATAAATACTGTAATTGTGCTTTAACCAGCCACTTTGATGTTGTCCACGTGGGTCGTGGTGAGTCCAATGAATAACGCCGCCTTTGTTGTTAAATTCATAAACGCCGTAAAACTCGACCGTATCGCCGACATTTAAGTTTTCTATCCGTGGGGCTAAATCAATATTATGGGCAACCAATAGCGTGTTACCGCCGGCAATTTTCAGAATAAATCGTTGGTGGCGACTGCCTTTCAGATCGTCAGCAAGTATTTTTACCACATCCCCTGAACCACCAACTTGAAGGTTACTTAGCTTATTATCAATAGCATTTTGCAACACACTATCACTGTCAGCGGTATAACCAGCATAAACGTTTTGTACAATTTGAGTGGTTGAAACCTTTCGGTCTAAAAAGCTAAATAATGCGAGGCCAAATAAGCAGATAACTAAGATTTTTTTCATGTTTATCAAATCCTTTTAAACAACAATCAAAATAAAGCTAAGCAAAAACGCGATAGTTTATCGCGTTTTTAATGAGTAATCTAACGTCCACAATCTATTTAATCGACTCTAGCCATTGGTTAAATGATGATGCAGGCATAGCGCCCGATTGCTGTGCAACAACTTTGCCTTGTTTAAATACCATCAAGGTTGGAATAGAGCGAATATTGAATTGGGCAGCGAGAGCTTGTTGCTCTTCTGTGTTGAGTTTGCCGAAACGAAATTTGGGTTCCCATTTTTTAGCTGCTTGAGTAAATACTGGGGCAAAGTTTTTACACGGACCACACCAGCTAGCCCAAAAGTCGACCACCAGTGGCAGTTCTGATTTATTAGCATGGTAACTAAAATTTGCGGCAGTTAGTGTTATCGGCTCACCCACAAATAGGCTCTGTTTGCACTTTCCACAAGTGGGTTGTTGTTCAAGACGTTCTTCAGGGACGCGATTTAAGGTATCGCAATGGGGACAGGCTATTATCATGATTAGACCTCATCAACTTCATTATTGAGACTATTAAATCATAAACCTAGATGGTGTGTTAAACGAATAATCGTTTTAATTTATTATTGCCTGCGGCCACCAACACTTAACATCGCAAGGTTCCATCCAACAAAGCCAAAAGGGGAGTAACAGCAATGCCTTCATTACTTTTTATAAACAATCACGAAGAATAGCAATTGGTTTACTTTTGCTCTAATGGGGCCAAGCGCGACGACTTTAGTGGCTGCAGGCATACCATTGCACTGGTTTTTTAGTGAAGTACATTTTTCCGATGACCGATTTCTGTGATAAATTGAGTCACGATCAACCTTTTTATGTGTTTAAAACTTATTATGTTGAATAATTAATATTGACAATTCACTGTTTTCATTAAGATGAAAAGCCTTATATCTTGATGACTTTAATTACAATATATCGACCTAATGCCAATCCAACACCGCTAACCTATTGACACTTTTCAAAAAATTGACGCTTGCAAACGCAGTTATACTCGATAAAATGAGCTAGTATTTAAGATAATCGCTGTTTTTTACAACAACGTTATCCTCAAATTTACAAAAGGCTCATCATGAAAACAGTTAATACACTTATTGCACTCTCCCTCTCCAGTTTGCTTGCCGCTTGTGGTGGAAGTGACGACGCCACAACTGCGCCGCAAATGGGAGTATTCAGCTTAGGCGTCTCAGATAATCCAAGTGACGCAAAAGATGTGACGATCGCTTTTAAACAAGTGGTATTGAAAAATGATGCTGGCAGTATTTCATTTGACGTGTCTGACAATGGCGCATTAAAACAAGTCAACTTACTTGAATTTCAAGGCACCGCAGTTGAAACCTTAGTGAGTGGCCAGAGTATCCCTGTCGGCGAATACCAAATGTGTATTTACATGCAAAGAAGTGAAACGCCAAATGCCGATAGCTCTTATGTGAAAACCTTAGATGATAATCTCCATGGCCTGACAACCAACAGCAATGGATCATGTGGCGGTGTGGGAGCGGATGATACCGATACAGGGCGTTTATTTTTTAATAAAACCTTCACTATCGCTGCCGGTGTAAACAGCTTTGTGGCCGAATTTGATCTAAACAGTGGCTTACAAGACCCTCACGGAAATAAAGACTACTGGACTTTAAAGCCAACGTCTGTGCAGTTATATAACAATGCTGAAGTCGGCGCCATTAAGGGTAATATCCCCGCAGACCTGACAACACAATGTGAAACGGCTGCCGGTGGCAGTATCTTTAGCCAGGCAGTCTATTTATATTCCGATGCAGTCGCTATCGACAACATGAGCGATTTCAGAAGTGAGGCCGTTGTCGCCCCAATAACGGCACCGATTGCAGCCGCTAGAGTCAATGACATTACTGACCAAAACAATCAAGTTATTGGTCAAGGTTATGAATTTGGTTTTGTCGTTGCAGGTAGCTACAGCGTGGGTTACACCTGTGTCGCTCAAAATGACGATCCGGATGCCAATAATACCCCAGATGAGATTGACCAGCCTTTCTTAATTTATGCCGACAAACAAGCTGTGGTAGTGACCAATGGCACCGTCGCCAATGGCGATTTTGCTGACCAACTTATCCCATAGATTGAAGAAAGCATTTTAACTCGTTAAAGCTCTCACAAACCAAGGTGCCCATTATGGACACCTTGGTTTGTGAGAGCTTTAACTTAGAATAATAAACATTTGTTATACCCGTTCCACTTCCGCTAGTAAGCAAAGATCTGAGCGCTCTTCGCCTACTTAACTTGGTACTTAGGATGAGGGATTAGCTGACAAATATAAAATATACATATCGCCTACTTATGTTATTTATTTGTGCCAAAATATTAACAAGGCAATCGTCATGACCTATAACACATAGTGATATTATTTTGTTAAAGCCAATTAAAAATAACTTCCATATCTACTTTGCTATTACACTCTACGTAATATGGGTAGTCATTTTTTCTGCAATCAATTATTTCAAAGAAAAACAGCATCTCTATGCTGAGCTAGATCAACAACTAGAAAACGCGGCCTTAATGATTCCTTCTATTCTCCCCAAGGATTTTCATCGTAAGGATATGCGCAAAAAAGATATTTCTAAACAACAAGATAATGCGATTACCTTAGCGCTAACAGAATATACTCAGCGCACTGATATTGTTTATCTCTATACGCTGATCTTGCGAGATAATAAAATTTTCTACACTTCTTCAAGTGCCTCTGATGCTGAGCTAAAATCCAATAAGTTTGCGTTTAACTATTTTGAATATTATGACGATGCGGCATCAGTGATTCCGGCTATATTTGAACAAAATCAGAGTCAAATCCATGAAATTAGTGATAAATGGGGTAAATTCCGTAGTATTTTTATACCGGTTAACGCCGATGATGGTAGCGTATATATTTTGGGTGCTGATATTTCAATTGGCCATATTGACACACTATTAAATGAAGCCTTATATTCTAATTTAATGATCTCGGCGTTATTTTTATTATTTGCCTGCCCCTTAATTATTACCCTTAGTTTGGAGCCTCGTCGACAAGTTAGACTTTTGGCAAAACAAATAGCACAACAAACGTCCAAGCTACTAAAAAGTGAAGCAAAGTTAGCGTCAATTTTTGAGTATTCCCCAGTGGGTATCATGCATTATGATATTAATGGCGTGATCAAAAAAACCAATAAACATTTTGAAGAAATTCTCCACACAGGAAGGGGGACGCTGATTGGTTTTAACATGTTGGAGCGACTCGAAAATCCTGAACTGCTCAGTATGGTGAAACAGTCATTACAAGGCAAAGTGAGTGTTTTTGAAGGCCCTTATACATCGATATCCGGCAAACGAGTTATGTATTTGCATGCCAACTTTGTCCCACTTTATGCCAATACTGGAGAGTTAGAAGGCGGGATCGGCGTTTATAATGACATCACTGAAAAACAGCTAAGTACAGAGAATTTAAAAAAACTCTCTATGGTGGTTGAGAACAGTCCTGAGAGTATATTTATCACAAATACTCACGGTATGATTGAGTATGTAAACCCTAAGTTTATCGATATAACAGGTTATACACCAGCCGAAGTGCTCGGTAAAAAAGCCAATATATTCCGATCAAGTGAGACGCCAGATAGTGTTTATAAAATACTTTGGGAAACAATATTAGCAGGTCAACAATGGACAGGAGAATTACAAAATAGTAAGAAAAATGGTGAACTATTTTGGACCCAAGTCTGCATTGTCCCCGTCAAAAGTGGTGATGCTATAACCCATTTTATTGGTATTCAAGTAGATGTAACCACTGCCAGAGTAGCGTCTCAAAAAATAGCTCATCAGGCAACTCACGATATGCTGACAGGGTTGATTAATCGCTATGAATTTGAAAACCTACTTGCGCAAAGCATATTATCTTCACAACAAGATAAGACGACTCATTCATTAATATTTTTAGACTTGGATCAATTCAAAATTATCAATGATACCTGCGGCCATATGGCCGGAGATGAAATGCTATGTCAATTAAGCCTGTTGTTGAGTAACCATATTAAACCACAAGACATACTCGCCCGTTTAGGCGGTGATGAGTTTGCTATTTTAATGACACAATGCAGTCTCGAACAGGCCCAGATCACCGCGCACAATATATTGGAATTAATTGCCAATTTTCAGTTTCTGTGGAAAAAAAATATATTTAGTATCAGTGCCAGTATCGGTTTGGCTGAAATTAACAGCCAAACTAAAAATACCAAAGAGATATTAATTTGCGTTGATTCGGCTTGCTATGCTGCTAAGGATTTAGGCCGTAATCGGATTCATATCTACCATCATGATGATGAATTATTAGCCAAACGTGACGGTGAATTCCGTTGGGTTCATGAGCTGAAATACGCATTAAATGACAATAGATTTGAACTCTATGCCCAACCTATCGTGTCGCTTGTCGATCCGGCACAAAAACGCATCTATGAGGTATTACTACGATTGCGTACTCGTAGCGGTGATATTGCTCCACCCGGCGCATTTTTACCTGTCGCTGAACGCTATAACTTGTCAGAAGCGATAGACCGTTGGGTCGTTGACCATATATTAATTTGGATGGAACTTCATTACCAACATTTAGGCGATATTGATCATTTCGCGATCAACTTGTCTGGCGCATCGCTAGGGAGCCGTACACTACTCAGTCATATAATGCAGCAGATCACATTGCATAATTTACCCCCCAGTATGATCAAGTTTGAAATAACAGAAACGGCTGCAATTAGTAATTTACGGGATGCAACTTTATTTATAAAAACATTGCGTGAGTTTGGTTGTCAGTTTGCACTAGATGATTTTGGCAGTGGTTTATCCTCATTCGCATATTTGAAACACTTACCCGTGTCTACGTTGAAGATCGATGGCATGTTCGTTAAAGATATTTTGGACGATCCCATTGATGAGGCTATGGTTAAATCAATCAATGATATTGGTCATGTTATGGGAATGAAAACAATTGCTGAATTTGTTGAAAATGATGCGATTAAACAGCGGCTAAAAGACATGGGTGTAGACTTTGCCCAAGGCTATGGGATCGGCAGACCAGTGCCTATCGACGATATTTTACAACGCTAAAACGCTGTATTTCATTAGTGGGTCGATGAAGCGTATAAGCAAAGCGAGTCAGCCGCGCAAACGTTGGTGGTACATAAATGAATGTGCCGCCTTAGTTGCCATTGGCGTGATTTAGCTATGAAGTTGAGGTTGTTGAAGACAATAACGCAAGTTCAAACATTGACATCTGGCAAGAGTTAACGCTGGAGAGTCAACAGTTGAAAGCGTGAACATGTTCACTTTTGGCAATTAATAGGTCATAGGCGATTATAAACTACATTAAAAACTGGATTATTTTCGGCACAATTTTTCACTGCAGCGATGTGGTTAAATAGTAAGAGACAATGACCTCCACCCTACGTCTATAGTATGGCAAAGCGTCACTTAACGAGTGGCCGCAGAGCATAAAGTCTACACAATAAACCTGTATTAAAATCCTGTTCACAAGCGCCAGCGTAATAAAAGTTTAATAACGCAACTGTGATTAAACCTTAAGTCGCCAAGTATCAAAGGTTTCTCGGCAAAGCTGCTCTCTAAACTTAGGGTGGGCGATATCAATCAGTGCTCGGGCTCGCTCGC
The DNA here is from genome assembly GCF_021560015.1 of Shewanella vesiculosa. Lineage (NCBI taxonomy): Bacteria > Pseudomonadati > Pseudomonadota > Gammaproteobacteria > Alteromonadales > Shewanellaceae > Shewanella > Shewanella vesiculosa. The sequence continues at coordinate 2,515,063 of NZ_CP073588.1, forward strand.
GTAACGATTTACCGCGTAAATAAGCGGTTCCATACTCGGTGACAATATAATGCACATGCGCACGAGTGGTTACTACGCCAGCCCCTGGCGATAATACTGTGCTAATTCGTGACACAGTGCCATTAGCTGCTGTGCTGGGTAATGCAATGACAGATCGCCCTCCTTCAGATAACCCTGCCCCTCGGATAAAGTCCATCTGGCCGCCTACGCCTGAATAAATTTGTGTCCCTAATGAATCAGCACACACTTGGCCTGAAATATCGACCTGTAACGCTGAGTTTATTGCCATCACATTGGGGTTTTTACGGATAATAGCCGTGTCATTAACCTGCTCAATATCCATGAATATTACCGAAGGGTTGTCATCTACAAAATCATAAAGTCGTTGGCTACCCAATGCAAAGCCTGTCACAGTCTTGCCGGGATGAACTTTCTTACGACTATTGTTTATCACTCCAAGTTCAATCAGATTAAGCACCCCATCAGAGAAAAGCTCTGTGTGTACGCCCAAATCTTTATGTGCGGTTAAACATGCCAGCACAGCATCAGGGATCGCACCTATACCCATCTGTAAGCAAGCACCATCACCTACCAGTTTTGCCACATGTTGGCCGATGGCCAGGCTGATTGCATCGCTTGGAGCGAATAAATGTTGTGGTAACGGCATGCTCTCCTCATACACTGCGGCCAACTTATTATAATGAATAAAGCCATCACCATGAGTACGAGGCATCATAGGGTTAATATGAGCAATGATTTTACCCGCCATTTGGCAAGCCGCTAGCGTTGCCTCGACCGATATGCCTAAAGAACAGATACCGTGTTTATCCGGTGGAGACACTTGGATAATGGCAGTATCGATGTGCTGCTCGCCAGAACGAAACAATTTAGGCACTTCAGAAAGAAAAATGGGCACATAATCGGCATCACCTCCTTGTAGCAACGACCGCGTGGGTGATCCAGCAAAGAAGCAACGATGGCGAATATGATCCTTTAAACGGGCATCACTTAGCGACTCGGCCCCCTCGGTATGTAACTGCAATAATGTTAAACCATGCTTTGTTAACGCATGTTTGGCTAACGCATCGAGCAGTAATGTGGGGGGTTGCCCCCATAGAGTGAGTCCATAAGGTTTCACCATTTTCAATAAATGAAACGGCCTCTAATGCACTGCTACAAATTATTGGTTTCATTAATATTACTCAACATAATGACGCTATTGTGATGTCAGGGCCAAGCTAACGCTTTACATAGTGTTAACGAAGCTAAGGTTTAGCTCAAGCATAGAGTTAAGTAAATGAGACATAGATACATTAGGAATGATCAAATCATTGCTATGGGAGAATTGAGCCTGAAAGTAACATTGAGGACAGTCTCGAACAAGCCACAGAACCAGCATGTGCAGCGATTAAACCACGTCTATTCGGGGGGATTGAATGCTGCCTCTTCTGGCAATACAAGGTCAAGCTTGCGATCGTAAACTGTTGATACCTTCTCCAAAGACAAAACGGAATTACGACTCAAAAAAACCAGCAAGGTGAATTAACAGTAATAAGATGATTTATCGCCACTAAGTTAAATAATCATTAAAATACTGACTTTTACTTGAGGAAATATTAATATATCTGGTCTACAGTTTTGATACAAAACTGATCTATTGCGTCAATTATTACGTACCAGTACACATTAAACCTGCCTATTAAGCTAATTCATCTCAATAACTTAATTAATAACTCTTATTGGAAATCTATATGTTGATGTTTAATGGTCGTTTAAAGCAAGAAAATGAACAATTAAAAGAAGAATTGTTTTCCATGCAGCAAGTCAGAAAAAGTCTCGATAGTGAGATGATATCAATGACACTGGCTGCTGATGGCAAAGTGACTGAAGTAAATCAACACTTTATTAATGACATGTTGTTTCAGCAACACTCTCCCGTTGGACAACAGTTAATTGATATGGTGCCCCAACGTGCTAGAGGAACAGCTCATTACAAGTCAATGTGTACTGCGATAAAACAGTCGCAACATTGGGCTGGCGCACTGCAAATAATTAAAGGTAATGGTAAAGAGGCTTGGCTAAGGGCAATTTTACAGCCGGTAAAAAAGAGCAACGGAGAAGTAAAATATTTTTCGATATACGCCAATGATCTTACCCGCACGATTGAAACCTCAAAAGAGCATGAGGATTTAATCCAAGCTTTACAACGCTCTACTGCGGTTATTGAGTTTGATTTAGATGGCACTGTGTTAACAGCAAATGATAATTTTTTAAATGCCATGGGCTACAAAAAAAACCAACTTGTCGGTAAGCATCACAAAATTTTCTGTGAACCGCAGGAGTATAACTCCACCGAATATCAACATTTTTGGGAAAAACTTCGTAACGGAAATTTTGTTGCAGATCGCTTTAAACGTGTTGATAGCTATGGCAGAGTTGTTTGGTTAGAAGCCTCCTACAACCCGATTTTCGACAGCTATAATAAGCTGTATAAAGTGGTTAAATTTGCGACTGTCATTACAGACCAAGTCAACCGTGAACAGGCAATATCAGAAGCGGCCGATATCGCTTACAGCACCTCTCAACAAACCGATATTACAGCACAAAGAGGTAATAAAGTGTTGTTAGAGATGGTTGAGGTCATGAACAAGTTAGCGTTACAAATGAACGCCGCAGCCCAAGGAATTGAAGATTTAGATAAACAGTCGCAAATGATTGGGGCACTGGTGCAAAGTATCAGTGGTATCGCCGACCAAACGAATCTACTGGCATTAAATGCCGCGATTGAGGCGGCTCGCGCTGGCGAACAAGGCCGAGGTTTTGCAGTGGTTGCCGATGAAGTTAGACAGCTGGCTTCCCGCACCAGCAAGGCTACCGAAGAAATCGTTGAGGTAGTGTCTAAAAACAAAAAACTCACTGAAAATGCCGTTAGCATGATTGAGGCGGGGAAAAAACAAGCACTACAAGGATTAACTCTGTCTACCCAATCTGGAGAGGTGATGTCAGAAATTCAAGATGGGGCACAAAAGGTTGTTAATGCGGTTGGTCAGTTTGCCAATCAACTTAATACTTAATATTAGTTAATTCTATTTCTACGTTTTATACACAAAAAGATTGAGGCATTGGTTAATATCTCAATCTCTTTGTTAGTTTAACAATGGCTTTGCAACAGGGTATCCATCAATCATGTCATTTGCTGTTAAACGTTAATTAAGCGCCATGACTAGGTTGAGGACAGCGTAAGCATCGGGCCTCTATTAGCTTGATACCTCAGTAAGTTGACCTAAGGTAACCGTATTTCGGCCACTATGTTTACTGTGATATAACGCCTCATCGGCAACTTTAAAAGCGCCATGGATCTGATTATGGGCTGGCAAAACTTGCACCATACCGATACTGATGGTCAGATTAATATTATGGCCATCGATAACAGCCATTTGCTTCATGACTTGATTACACAGACGGTTAGCAATTTGCTGCGCTACATCTAACTCAATGTTATATAAGATAACAGCAAACTCTTCACCACCAATACGACCGATAAGATCGTGGCTTCTGAGTCCTTTAGACATAATGTCAGCTACCGCTTTAAGGGCTATATCGCCAACGTGATGGCCGAATTTATCGTTGATCTCCTTAAAATGATCAATATCAATCATCATCAACACGACCTTTACCTGCGGGTATTGCAGCCAATGACGTTCAACCTGACTGAAAAAGAATGTGCGATTAGCCAGCTTAGTCAAACCATCCCGTTGTGATTTGATAGTAAGACTTCGTTCCAGTTTTAAAAATGACAACCATGGCAATAATAAAGCTGTAAGTGTTGTCAATGTAACGTGGCTAAGCAGAGTGTATATGGCCTGATCAGGCAAACCACTGTAATTGATGTTATCCCAATGAAAACAAACGAGTGCGGCTTGAACTATCAAAACTACACTGTGCAAAATAAAAATGAACTGCAGTGTTCCTGTGTAGATAGGTTCATTAAATACTGAACGCCTAATAAGCCAGGCACCGGCAATAAATAGCATTGCAACACTCAAGGAACCGACTAGGGTAACTAATGCCGGATTATGATAGCTAAAGAATAGTGCCAAAGTCATTAAACAGAGAATGGCGATACTACGCTGGCGTTTAGCTTTAGTGAAACGAAATCGTGAAAAGCGTATTAACCCAAGTAAGACTAATACAGCTGTGACAATGAGGAAGAAATCAGCAACAAAAAAACTAAAAAATGCCGGAACGTCATATCCTCTAGAGACCGAGGCTGAAATGCCAAACACAAAGCAGCCACATGATAGCGCCCAATATTTAAAACACTTGTCTTTAGGTCTGCGTCGATAAAGTATCGACAGGTAAAAACCAATCAACAAATTGGTGAGTAAAGTAATGACAATCAGCGTGGGTAAATGCATTTCATTCCTAGCAACTAAATAGATCCCCTTTTGAATCTATCAATTAATGGTAGTAATTAACCATAAAGCAACTCTGTGGTAAGCTTATCGACTTGTATTTCACTCAATGCCATCAAGTTTATCATTCTGTTGTTAATCTCAGCACCGCTTAGCAAGCTACAATAACCGGCTAACTCACTTAAAAACATAGAGATTATCTAGGTGAATTAGGCTAAAGATATATTAATTATCAACAAGTTGAAAATGGATTGCCAAGAAAGTCATTGTGGTGTCGTAAGCGCTACGTGACACATCATCCTGATGCCATTTGCCATTAATCGCCAAGATTAAGCGCTTAAGGTTGATCCTTGTAGTAGGCTTAAGATAGCTCTGCACATAGTATATGTCTACAACTATATGATTATGTTCTATTTAGTATTATCACTTAACCTAAAAGATGGCTGATGTACTGCCCATTAGCAAAGTGGTTTGCAATTGTTATTTGCAATTTTATCGTGCTAGCTTGGTTATACGTTATGTTGATAATCAACATTATTTAACAGTGAAAATTACCATCAAGGAAAAAGCTTATCAGGCGTATATTACATTAGAGCCTGATTTTACTATTAAAATTTCAGAGGTGAGATATGGATGTATCTAATGCGTCGAGACGGACCTTTATCAAACAATGCGTGATTGGTGGCGTCGCTGTTTATTCAGCACCTTTATTGTGGGAAATGAGTCGAGCCAATGCGTCGATTATTTCTCCAGAACTAGCAGCACAATGGCAAACTCAGACTAACGGGCAATCTACTCCCAAATTTCGTAACGACGGTATTGCCAAAGTTACTGGCCAAAAAGTCTATGGCCGCGACTACCGCGCAATGGATATGGCAGGCTGGCCAAAACAGCAAGGCTATGCTTTTATCCTGCGAGCCACTGATGCAGCCCATGTTTATCAAGGCTTCTCGCTCGACCATCTCCCCGCTTCGGCTAAACCCTACAAGGTGATCACTGCGGCAGATCTTGCCCGCGACAAGGTTAAGTTGCCTGACTTTTACGGTGATAATATGTTGCTGGCCGAGGGACAGACCGCAGATTATCTGGGGCATGCAGTAGCGATTTTATTATTCGACAGTTTTCATGCCTTTAAACAAGCTAAATCTTTATTGCAATTTGACAAGTCTTTGTTGCGCTATGGTGAAGAAACGCCTTTTGTATCCGAGACTAAAAACCCTTATGCCAATTGGCGTATTATTCGGGTAGAAGGTGAAGATGGTGCCAGTGAGGATACATACAGTCCACTGCACGATGGGTTGTTTTTTCCCAATATTAAAAACTATAAACCCGAATGGTCAGGTGATGCAAATGCCCAAGGCTCAGTGTCTGAGCGCGGTTTATTTTATGCTGGCGAAATAGATAAACAAATTGAAAGTGCTAAAACGAGTCAGCAATGGCAAGTATTAGAGCGAGAATATCGCACTCAAATCATCGATCCTATGATGATGGAACCAGAGGCCTTCAATGGTTGGTTTGATGCCAATAGCCAAACATTCCATACCGTGATTACTGCACAATCGCCACAAGACTTCCAAGAGATGGCCGTACACATGCTGTCGTCGGGGCCATTAGCGGGTAAAGTGAATAATCTCGTGGTGCACTCGCCTTATATTGGTGGCGGTTTTGGCGCGAAAGATCATTCGATATTTCCTTACTATGGTGTACTAGCAACCATTTATGCCAAGGGGCCAGTAAGTATAGCCAACGACAGATTTGAGCAATTTCAATCAGGTCTAAAGCGCCATCCGTTTACCATGAAAAGCCGCTTAGCTGTCGATAAAGCGACCTTAAAAATTCAAGCATTAACTTCACAGATGACGGTTGATGGCGGTGGACGTGAAAACTTCAGCCCATCCGTAACCTCGGTTGGCGCGACAGCAATGCAAAGCATTTACTACACCCCGCGTAATGACATTGTCGCCACCGCTTATGCATCGCGTAATCCTGATGCGGGTTCGATGCGGGGTTATGGCACATTGCAATCGATGACCGCAATGGAAAGTATGATCCATGAGATATCAGCTGAGCTAGAGGTCGATCCGTTTAAGTTACGAGCGGCTAATGTGATGGTTTCGGGGCAACGTAATACCCAAGGAGCAATACCTAATGGCACCCTGCGCTATCGTGAAATGCTCGACATGGCCGAACAAGATACCGTGTGGCAACAACGCGTAATCAATAAAAAAGACTATGAAGCGAAACACCCTGGCATGCGCTATGGCGTTGGTTTTGGTATTGCCACTAAAGACTATGGTACAGGCGCCGCGGCTCCCAGCGCTGCGATTCAATTGTCTAAAGACGGTAAAATAAGCTTGGATATTGGCTTTATCGAAATGGGTACTGGCACGCAAACCTCTCAAGCTGTAGTGGTGAGTGAATCGCTAGGGAATTTTGCCGACGAGGTGAAACTGGCCGAAATCGATATTTGGGATGCGATGCAATTAGTACAAACCGACAATCCTTATATTATTTCGCAACAACGCCAAGATGAAATGGCCGCTAACCCTCGCTGGACACCGGTTAAAGCCATGGCATCATCGGCATCGATGTCGGCGTATTATCAAAGCCATGTTACCCGTATTGCCGCCGATATTATTTATCGTCACGGACTGTGGCCCGCTGCCGTGTCTATTTGGAACGAGTTGTATTTCAATACGCCAATGGGCGCAACCAATCTCAATGACCCCCGCGATGGCCGTTGGACTGGCGGCAAGCTAACTGCATTGGGCTTCCCTCCGCTTTCAATCGATATCTTGGCTAAACGCGCCCATGATTTGGGCTTAGTGGTTGGCGTAATGGGTCATGCCTTTAACCGCTGGGCGTGGGCCGAAGCCGATTTTGAGATTTTCGGTACCAAGGAGCGTATCGCGCTAGATGCCTTAGCATTGCAATACGGAAAAGGTGATAAATATCATGGCAGCGCTGCTCGTATCGCTCGCATGAACTCTAACGGTTATCACTTAATCGATCGTCAAGCTATGCGCTACCCCAAAGCTGAGCTGAATAATGCCATGGTGACTTATTATGCTCCGTGCGCAACCTTAGTCGAAGTGGCAGTAAATGAAGGCAATGGTGAAGTCACATTACTGAGTTCTCACACTTGGTTAGAAGCCGGTAAAGTGATTGTGAACGAATTAGTTGAGGGGCAAATTCAAGGCGGTCTTGCCATGGGAATTGGCCATGCTCTACATGAAGAATTACCGCCATTTGAAGCAGGAGCGGGTAACGGTACGTGGAACCTCAATCGCTATAAGGTACCGCTAGCAAGGCATGTTGGCGTTTGGAGTCAGCGACATACTATTTTACCGCAATTGTCTGAAACAGATCCAAGCCGTGGTATTGCCGAAGTGGTGATGATACCTGTCGTTTCCGCACTGGTTGAAGCTGTTTATCAGGCGACTCAAGTGCGCTTTTACGATCTGCCTATGACAGCGAAAAAAATCAAGGAGGCCATGGCATGAGCCAGTCAATAAAGTTAACCATAAATAACCAAGCTGTTGGCCCGATTGATGTCGGCGATGGCACCATGATGATTGAATTTTTACATGAGTATTTAAATCTCACTGGCACTAAGTTTGGTTGCGGCGTTGGCGTCTGTCATGCCTGCACTGTCATCGTCGATGACGACCAAGGCATGAGTGAAGTTGTCCGCACTTGTATCAACGGCGTCGAGCGGTTTAATGGCAAACGTATTCGTACCATTGAAGGCCATGCCAAGCAAAATGCTCAAGGCGAAATCACTACACTGAGCCCAGTACAACAAACTTTCTTGGAACATTTCTCGTTTCAATGCGGTTGGTGTACATCAGGATTTGTTAATGAATCGACGGCACTGATAGAACGACTTGAACGTAAACCTATCGCCAAAGATAAAGTGGAGCAAGTGATAGAAGAGGCTTTAGCTGAGCACGTATGTCGCTGTACTGGCTACGTTAAATACTATGCGGCGATGAAAGATTTAATCCTCAAAACAAAGGGGTTAACACTCTCATGAAACCATGCGACCAACAATATACCGCCCGCCTTATAAAGGTTTGTAAACTAAGTCAAAATTTATTATTGACCATAGGTCTAAGCGTGTTCGCCAGTTCTTGTAGCGCGGCCGATGAGCATGTCAATAATAGTGGTGACATCGAACGCGGTGCTTATCTGATGAAGATAGGTGACTGTGTGGCTTGCCATACCGCAGTGGGTGGCCGCGAATTAACCGGTGGTTTACCGTTCGAAACGCCATTTGGCGCTGTGTACTCAACCAATATCACCTCAGACAAAGAAACAGGTATCGGTAAATACAGCTACGAAGATTTTTTTGATGCTATGCATCATGGTGTCGGCATAAACGGTAATCTATATCCTGCGATGCCTTATACGTCTTACAGCCTGTTAACCGATGAAGATACCCAAGCGATTTATGCTTATTTGATGGGCACCAAACCCATTAAACAAGCTAATCTCGACAATGATGTCTACTTCCCTTTTAACGTCCGCTTTGGCCTTAAGGCATGGAATTTAGTCGCCCATGATGCAAAAAAGTTTACCCCTAAGAAAGATAAGAGTGAACGTTGGAACCGCGGTAACTATTTAGTCAATGCTTTGGGCCATTGTGCTGAATGTCATACTCCAAGAGACAGCTTATTTGCCATGGAGCAAGACAAACACTTTCAAGGTGCAATTATCGAAGGGCTTGAAGCATCGAATATTACTCCAGTCGAGCTGAATCGCCAAAACTGGACTCATGATGATTTAAAGTCACTGTTTACCGAGGGGTATTCTCGAAAAGGCACAGTATTTGGTGGCATGTATCCTGTGGTGTACCACAGCTTTAGCCACTTAACTGACGATGATATGTTCGCAGTAAGCAGTTACTTACTCGATACCGATAAGAAGATAGCCGCGAAAGCGCTCACCTTTAACGGCCATCAGCGTAAATTACCTGGGTATGATCTCTACATGGGATATTGCGCTGGTTGTCATGGTCAAAGTGGTGAAGGTCGACCTAATGTGGCCCCTGCCATGGCAGGAAATGCCACTTTAGATAAAGCCAGCCCCCACAACATAGTCGCGGTGATGTTAAAGGGAATTAAAAGCCAACATTACAACACTACCACCAGCTTTTATGCCATGCCAGGCTATGCTGATAAATTTACCGATGAGCAGCTAAGAGACTTAGCTAACTACCTGCGAGTGACTTGGAGTCCTCAACCAGGCGATTTAACCTTGAATACGATCAGTGATTTAAAGGAAGTGATCTTCGAACATGATTAAACATGTGTAATATATCAACTTAAACAAAAGCCGACCTGGGGTCGGCTTTTTATTGCAATGCAGATAAGAGTTGGCTTGAGCGGGGAGGCGATAAACATTAACACTTTTTGGGATAAACCCGTGTATTAAGCAAGGCACTAAAAGCCTTGTAATAGCTTTATCCTAATCAAGTGTTATAGCAACTCCCTACAACACATCATTAAGATCTTGTATTGCATCTATCACCATACCAGTACCAACACTGATCAATAGTAAATCAGTCCCCACACGAACAATTTTCTGTCCTTCAGGTGTCCGTCCTAGCTGGACGGTTAGCGCAGAAGGCACATCATAGTAAACAACATCCGCAGGCAGCGCTTGGCCTTTACGCCATTGTTTAACACTGCCCGGTGGTTCACAGCGATTGTGTTTCTTGGCTAACCCTGGTGGACAATGCTTGGCATCACGGCTGGTATAGTAGTAATTATTAATAATTACCTGACGGTCATTACTAAAATAAGTCTGGTAAGACTCTTGGGTATCATGACCCTTGTCATGCTTTTTATGATGCTTTTCAGATTTGTGCTTGCCATTATTGTCTTGATCTTTAGCAACACTATGGCTTGTGGAAAACACCATTAAAGTGCTTAACATAATAAGTGGTAGTGTATGACGATTCATAAAATGGATTCCTTTGCGATTCAATAGGCGCTCGCCATCTAGCTGAACGAGCGATAATGCCTTACCGTTAAAAAAAACCAAATAATATTATTGATACGGTTACTATGTGTGCAAAGATAGCCGTATTCAATACTATTGTCGACACTAATCGAGTTAGTGTATGAGTGATTTGGTATTATGAGGACTTCAGTTCCAGCGCCAATTGCGAAAATAATACCCCATCCCAACCGTGTTTCATGAACTGACGGATATTTTGATGATCAGAGCCCTGTGGCGTGGCCAAAACATCTCGATAATGTTGGCCGAACATTGCCAAGGTTTGCGGCTTAGATAATTGATGAATTTGTCCAAATGCCAATATCTTACAAGAACCTGAATTCTGCCCTGCCTCATTGAGCAGATCACCATTTTTAAATGCACTTGGACTAAAATCATAATGGCTATCGATCAATGCCATAGACTCTTCAAAGCTCACGGTCTCCGCTCGCTCAGTTAAAGAGGATATAAATTCACTAATCTGTGTTACAGCCATAAAATACGCCCTTCCCTTAATATAATAAAAAGTTAACTCATCCACATCAGATTACGCAAAACAATAGCAAAATAGCGCCACTTACTATAGTGAAAAAGCCTTAATGGTAACTGCCCATCAAAGAGCTTGACCTTTAGCTCAACTCTATTGCAGCAAAATTAGGCCTCGGTAACTTATCCAAAATACTGTATAAATAAATCACTACTAGCGACAAGATGGCACCGATAATAAATAACCAATATCCTCCAAGATGATCCAGAATAATCCCGCCGCCCAATGGCGCAAACGCGAAACCAATTTCATAAAATGATGCCGCACCAAAGTAGGCTCCTCGCAAATGTTTAGGCGCAAGTCGATCAATATGCACATTCATCGTAGGGAACAAAATGGTTTCGGCTAAACTCATGATAATAATGGCGCCAATCCAGCCCCAAAATAAATCAATCGAGTTATAGGCTAACCACACTTGTGAGCACATCAACAGGATCAATCCGAACTGGATCCGATGAATTAAACTGGAGCCGGCCATTAATTTTAATAGTAAAAATTGAGTTGATATGATCACCAAGGCATTGGTAAAAATCATTGCAGAAATTAACGTCAGTAAATTAGGCGCATTCGCTCGGGTAAGATATTGAATAAGCGAACTGTCCATTTGAGCATAAATGAACATACACAAAATATTCGCCACAATAAGACATTGAAGCAATTTGTCTTGCAGTAAAATCGCCACTATTTGCTTGCGGCTCATCACCGCAGGCTTTCGCTTAACCGCTGATGTTGCATCGCCCATGGTGGGAATAAGCCCATCAGGCACCTGTTCGGTTATTGATGGGCTAGTTTGCCGTGTTTGATGTCTAAATCCCCAAAACAGTAACCCTAATAAAGCAGCAAAAGCCGCTGCAGTAATATAAAAGCTCGATTGTTTACCGGTTAAGCCTAACCAAATACCTAACATAGGCCCGACAGCACAACCCACATTGACGACAAAATACAGTGATTGCATTGCCAATTCACGGGTTTGGGGATCATCAATAATATCACCAATGGTGGCAGAGGTAAGAGGTCGCCATAACGAGGTAGCAATAGAGCACAATGTCATCACCACTACATAGCCTTTAACTGAATCAACTTGTGCCAGTAATGAAAACGAGATGATATAGAGCACACCCGTGAGGTACATGAGCATTTGGCGACCAATTCGGTCAGACAATGCACTACCAATAAAGCTAGTGAATACCGAAATAATGGCCGCACTCGACAGCACTAAACCAACTTCAGTGGCAGTTAAGGCAAATTTTTCATACAAGATAACAGCCAAAAATGGCCACACCATGAAATAACTGCCACGGGTAATAAATGAGCCAAAGAGCAATATCCACATTAACCTTGGAAATTGCTTAAACCGCGCTAGAGAAACATCGCTATGCACTTTTTGTCCTTAAAGAGTGATGCTGTAATTGAATGTAACAGACTGAATTAGTGGGATTGTTTAGGCTAATCCTAACGACATTTACGCCATTGAACCACCTATTTATTACCTAATCCTATGTTATTATTCATCATATAAGTTAATAGCTGTTTTTCATCAGCTCTATTTGACCGTGATAATCCTTTAACCACACCTTGTTGATCGCTTTGGTTACGGTGCTGGCCTAATTTTTGTTTGCCTTGTAACTCATCGATGAGGATCTTAAAACCAACAATGCCCTTGGCTAATTTTTGTTGGTAATCATCTGCAATAAAACCACCACTTTCTAGCAATGAAGGTTCATATTGTTGGATGGTCGATTCGAGTACGTGTGCAGTGGTGGTATCATCAGTTAATTCAATAATGCCTTTTGCATGTACTACGCTGTAATTCCAGGTCGGAACAGCTGGATATGAGTCATACCAAGTGGGTGAGATATAACCGTGCGGACCATTGAAAATGCACAGAACTTTGGTGTTTACTATGTGTTTCCAATGGGAGTTACTACGAGCAAAATGGCCATACAAGGTACCATTTTCTCCCTCAGAGGCCGTGAGTAGTAAAGGTAAGTGTGAGCCCTCTAAATCAGTAGACACAAGAGTCGCAAAACCATATTGGTTAATGAACTGGTGTATTAACTCTCTAGAACCCATATCCCACTTATCAGGTACATGCATAATTCACTCTTTACTAAAATAATCAGTAAAGTCTTTATAATGAATGTAACGACTAAATGCCATCGTTTTATGGGTTTATAGCGATTATTACAAGTGGCCTACTTTAACCAAAATCACCGTATCTTGTTCCACATACGGATTATGCTGACTCAGATGCGGACTGCGGATCCACGTCCCTGCAGGATAACGCCCAAGTTCATCGATAAACTCTCCGCTAATCACGTAGATTTCTTCGCCACCAAAATGACGGTGCGGTTGAAAATGTGTCCCCGCGGGCCACATGACCAATGCTGTCGATTCTGTGCCATGTTGGTGTAACGGCATCACTCGTAATTTGCCATGGCCAGGCAGCCACTCAGCTTGCTTGGTATTGATAGCCACTTGCTGTGAATCAGTGGTTTGAAACTGATGTAGCTTAACCAATAGCGTACAACCTTGCTGGCTAAATGGCGCGTGGACAAAACCTTCAGGGTTACGCAAATACGAGCCTGCTGGATAATCTCCGGTTTCATCAGAAAATACTCCGTCGAGTACTAAAATCTCTTCCCCTAACGGATGAGGATGTGAGTTGAATTTAGCACCGGCTTGATATTTCACTATGCTGGTTGCATGGCCACGTTCAGCCTCTTCACGCGCTAAGCGCTTACGCAATACGCCCACTGCGGGACTATTTTGCCATTCAAGATCGGCAGTGTTAATCACCACTCGCTGACTAAAATCCATATTTAACATCTTGATACCTCACAACTACGATTGCCAGTATCTTAGAGCGAAATCAGCGTAATGAACAGCGAGTACAAAATGGTTTAATAGGTACTTTAAGGTACTTTTTATTGATTAATATGATTATTATTTTTATAAATAAAAAAACCTGTAAATAATATTTACAGGTTTAAGCTTGCGCAAAGCAAATTTAATAACCTCTACCGATGAAAAGGTAAGGCATAAAGAATGGGGCTAATTAGCTGTCTGAAGCAGTTAAGGCCATTTGACGTTGCTTTTTATAGGCTTTAGCCGAAGCCGGGATCGGCGTAGTCCGGCCTGTTTCTAGCCATTTTTTAAGGCGATTAGCATCGGCCATATGGGTGTATTTACCAAATGAATCTAATACAACAAATGCCACTTTACGCTTATCCATTTCGGTTAACATGACCAAGCAATGGCCCGCTTTATTAGTGTAACCGGTTTTAGTTAGGGCAATATTCCAGTTATCTTTAAAAACTAATTTATTGGTATTTTGAAAATCCAGAGCATAACGCGGATGTTGAAAAATAATATGCTTTTTATTAGTTGAACTTAGCTTACCTAATAACGGATATTGCTGGCTGGCTTTGAGTAATAAAATAAGATCGTTAGCACTCGATACGTTCTCTGCCGATAACCCGGTAGGTTCAACGTAATGGGTTTGCGTCATCCCTAATGCCGTTGCTTTATCGTTCATAGCACGAATAAACGCCTTATACCCACCAGGATAATGATGAGCAAGCGAGGTTGCAGCTCGATTTTCAGATGACATTAGTGTCATTAACAACATAGTTTCACGGCTCACTTCACTGCCTAAACGCACCCGAGAGTACACATTACGCATCACAGGTGAGTCGCTAATTTTCACTGAAATTTTTTCATCTAAAGGTAAATTTGCATCTAGGGTCACCATGGCTGTCATCAGTTTAGTAACCGACGCTATAGGTAATGCTTGGTGCGGATTACTGGAGTACAGCACTTCATTGGTTTTTAAGTCGACTAACATGGCGCTGTTAGATGCTAGTTCTTGTAATAATTGTTTTTGAGACACAGGTTCAGCAACTACCGACTGGCTAATTACGGTATTTGAACACAATAAAATGCAGGCAAAAAAATGACGGAGTTTCATAACTCTCACTTGAAAAATAAACGTAACGATGTTCATTGAGTATACGATAAAGAATTAGGCCTACAATAGATAAATAATCACTTTTAGTAAGATTTTAGTGGATTTGTTGTAGTTCAAGTCCCAAAGATATCCATTAAGCCATATATGACATCTGGCGAGCTAAATCTGGCACGGTAAATCGATAACGAAATGCAGCCCTCGCGCCCCAAAATAGCCAAAGAGATATGCAGTGTTGAGGTGTATAACAAGAACAACTTCAGCACAAATACCGCTTTTGTTGGCTTCATGCTAAGATTAAAAAGTCGTTCAAAAAGAGAGTATAAATGGACATTAACTTGCATTTTTTTAGCCGCTTAAACCCATGGCTTAATAGCTTATTCACCTCTAAAGACACTGTTAAAACAGAGAATGATGATGCTGAGAAAGGACGAATATCGCTGAAGACGATAGCGAATCAATGTCCGCTTCAAGCTCATAGAGGCCCAATCACTCAAGTGATGTTAGACCAACAGCATCATACCTGTGACGATTTTGTCGGTCGGGAAAAACAGCTTAGCCAAATATCTGATGTAATTGATCAATGGCGTAATCACCATGGTGAAATCAGTGCCATTGTCTCTCCTGGTGGTGCCGGAGGTTCTTCTTTTTTAGCTCAGCTGCTGCCTTTACTGCAAACTATTGCTGCTCAAGACGCAAAAGATGTCCCGAAAACTAAGGCAAAACCACTTCCATCTCAATGGCTACTAATGAGTTTTTACCAAGCGCCAATGAATGAAAATGATGCCATTGCTGATATATGTTATTGTTTTGGCATTGTGCCACCGGACACCATCACCGAGACTATAGCCACTATAAACAAGCAGCCACCTCAGCTGATTCTGATTGATACTATGCACAAACTGATGTTAAGAATGATGGGCAACAATCAAGCTTTAGTCACCTTTGCTACTATCATAATGCAAACTCGTAAACATCACTGTTGGATCATAAGCTGTGAAAAATTTGCATGGCAACGATTAAGCGCACAGTACCAAATTCATCATGTTGTTAAGCATATTATTGAGCTTGATTATTTCAGTGAAACTGAATTAGCCGCGATTCAAACAAAACACCTACTTGATTTAGGCTTAATCAGCAAGGATGTTATGCCGACAAAAGAGGCCTATAAAGACAGCAAAAAAGATCAAGTTGATATTACCAACCCTTACAAAGAACAACTCAAACAGCTATTCACTGTCAGCCAAGGACACCCTCAATTAGCCACACTATTATTGCAGTATTCACTCGCTCATCAGGTTGATATTAGCTCAGATAAAAGCTCAAATAGCGGTATTGAGATTTGTTGTATTAACGCATCAGCATTACAGCAATGCCATGATAGTGAACTATTTTCATTGGCGGAAATTTATATTCATGGCGGATTACGAGTCAATACCCATGCGCATATTTTTACTCTTAGTATTGAACAAAGCAGCTTGCAATTAGAGTACCTAGCTCGCCAAGGGCTGATTATTGCCCAATATTCGCAACAGGATTTTGCTCAGCATTTCTATTTTATCACTCCAACATTAAGCAAAATTATCGCCACCCACTTGGTCAACAACAATAAGCTGTTTAATTAAACGAGGTGAAAATGGACGATTCACGTAAAGCATTAAAAGCATTTTTAGACATTATTTCCTTTGATCGAATCATTAGTATTTTAGTGCTTTGCATCATGGCATGGCTGCTACTGGTGTTACTGCAATTTTGCTTAAAGCAACTCAATAAAGCCTTGCCTAAATACCGCTTAATATGGAATCGCTCATATCCTTTTATGCGTTTATTTGTGTGGCTATGCGTTATCGTTTATTCGATTGTTGGCATTATCGAACCGCACGAAAATTTAATCCTCGCAGTTGTGGGTTCGATTAGTATCGTGATCGGTTTAGCCACGCAAGAACCGGCTAAAAATATGATTGCCGGATTGATTATGATGATCAATCCACCCTATAGGGTTGGCGATATGGTGACCTTATCGGGCCATTATGGTGAAGTCATTAAACTGGAATGGAGCGTGACTTGGATACGCACCTTTAATGATGACACTGTCATGATCCCCAATGCCGAAGCATTGAGAACAGCGATACCCAATTCAAATAGCGGCGACTTAGATGAAATGGTGGTGGTGAAATTTACAATTCCAATGAATGCTGATCACCAAAAAGCCATTGCCCTTGCCAGAGAAGCGACTCAATGCTCACCTTATACCTTTTTAAATAAACCTATTATTGTCATCTTAGGTAACGAGCACGAGTTTGGCCACTTTCTACAAACCATCACAGTCAAAGCGTATGTGATGGACGTAAGGTTAGAGAAAAAGTTTATGAGTGACATTAACATACGAGTGCTTTCAGCATTTAAAAATGCTGATTTTTATGATGCGCAACAAACGGTGCTTGAGTAATTTGCGTTATAATCGCCTCAATTGTTAAATCCCACTTTTTGATTGTTACAATGGAGAATATTGCTATGACACAAGATGAAATGAAAAAAGCAGCAGGTTGGGCAGCACTACAGTATGTCAAACAAGGCACTATCGTTGGTGTGGGTACCGGATCTACCGTCAACCACTTTATTGATGCACTGGCAACGATGAAAAATGATATTGAAGGGGCGGTATCGAGTTCAGAAGCGTCGACAAAAAAACTCATCGAACTGGGCATTGAAGTATTTGATTTAAACAGTGTTGATTTGATTGATGTCTATGTTGATGGCGCAGATGAAATTAATGACCGCATGGACATGATTAAAGGTGGCGGTGCAGCCTTAACTCGCGAAAAAATTGTCGCTGCTGTAGCAAAAAAGTTTATTTGTATTGTGGATAATACCAAGCAAGTGCCTATACTCGGCGATTTTCCGTTGCCAGTAGAAGTGATCCCTATGGCGCGATCTTATGTGGCGCGTGAATTAGTTAAATTAGGCGGCGATCCGGTCTACCGTCAAGGTGTTGTAACCGATAACGGCAACGTGATTTTAGATGTGTACAACATGCAAATTCTCGATCCTAAAGTGATGGAAACTAAAATCAATGCCATCGTTGGTGTCGTCACCAATGGATTATTTGCTAATCGCGGCGCAGATGTATTGCTGGTTGGCACCCCAGATGGTGTTAATACCATCACACTGTAAAAACTAAACCATTCGCTTGATTAACTTGAATGTTTAGCAAGAGCATAAAAAAATGGCCTAGCAGAAATGCTAGGCCATTTTTATTTATCGATCATCTTATCTGTTAATGACCATAGCAACACTATACGCTAAATTGGCTTACCGCTTCTTTTAAGGCTTTAGCACGGATTCTTACATCTTCCGATGCTGCGGCATTTTCTTCTGCAGCATGTGAAGATTCATCTGCAATATCGCGAATAATCACCACGTTTTTACCGACTTCAGCAGCGACCATACTTTGCTCCTCAATCGCGGCAGCAATTTGAGTACTCATGTCCATGATATTAGTTACGTCATCGGTAATTTGACGTAACACTTGGCCAGCAATTTCAGCCTGTTCAGCACTCTCACGCCCTTGCTGTTGACTCTCTTGCATAAGGCTAACAATGGAGTGGGTACGAGATTGCAAAATTGAAATAATACTGCTGATTTCTTCAGTTGAAGATTGTGTCCGCATCGCTAAAGAGCGAACCTCATCTGCGACAACAGCAAAACCTCGGCCTTGTTCACCCGCTCTTGCCGCTTCGATTGCCGCGTTTAATGCCAATAAGTTAGTTTGATCGGCAATCCCACGGATCACATCAAGCACACTGCCAATTGTTACACTGTCTTTTTCAAGTTCGGTAACCACCGCGGCAGAATCCACCAGTTGTTTCGCTAATAGGGTAATTTTTTGTACGGTGAGCTCCACGCCCTGTTGGCCCGATTGAGCATTATCATGAGTTTGACTGGCTTTAGTGGCCGCCAATTCAGTATTTTTAGCAATTTCGTCAATGGTCGCGCCCATTTCAGTAATCGCCGTCGCAACCATCTGTCTCATTTAGTTGGCGTAACACCCCCTCCGATGCCAAAGAAGCATTGTCAGATAATTCATGGCATGACACGTTCATCGCATCAACAGACTCATTAACTTGCTCAATCAGTTCCTGAAAAGAAAGCAACATACGGTTAAAATGATGCGACACCCGTGCTAACTCATCTTGACCAGATTCATCACAGCGCAGAGATAAATCTTTATTTTTTTTCAATGGTCGAAATCACAGCAGTAATATTATCTACTGGCACCATAATACTGCGGATAATCATTAAGGTAACAACGACGAGTATTACGGTGATAATTAAAAAGATAATAATAGATAACACCATACTTTGATATTCGGCATCGGCAATATATGCATTGGCTTGCTGATTAAGTTGACGAGTATTATCTTCTGTTGTTTGAATAATTTGACGCAGGTCATCCATTTTCCCTTCGGTTTCCTTTAAGCCAAATTGCTGCTCTTTGGCCACTAGAAGTTTAAAGTCACCTTGGTACTGTTTAATTTTCTGTTCAAGCTGTTGAACGAGTTCACTGCTCAAACTAGAACTTGAAAGTGTCTGCACAAATTTATCAATATTTTCATCAAAGGTTTTAACATACTTCATATCACGACGAAGCATAAAATCTTTTTCATTTCGACGTAACTGCAGCATGATAACCGTAATCGAATCTTGGCTATTTAATGCAAGTTCTTGCTCTACGTTATGAACGGCTTCTCGTAACTGTCCATACAGTCCCGACGTTGGGGTTAGGCCTATTTCTGTTTGTAACTCTACAATGTTACTAAATACATTTTGGTATTGGGTTAAGCTTTGCTCTAAATTATCTAAATGTTGAGTGTCTATACTTCGTGATTGTAATGAGTCATCAACTTGTTTAATTAATGCGAATACATTTGTGATGATTTTTTTGTGGTTGGCCACATATTTCATATCTAAGCGAGCAAAGAAATCTTTTTCGTCTTTACGAAGTTCTAGAATTTGCTTTTCGACCTCAATAATATTTTTCGACGCCATCGATAAATCGGTTTGAACAGAAGCGGTGTAACGCTGTAAGCCAAACATGGACACTATTGCAGTCAACGACACCATTGCACTGATAATAAGTTTTGAACGGATAAACATATATTGACCACCTAGAGGATAATTATTGTTATTAAAGTGCTTAATAAATATAGTGGATAAAAGATCAGATGCTAATAAAGTTAGATATTATTTGCTGGTGTCTACTTATCGGCACCAGGAACATCAACTGTAGTGTTATCTAATATGCATGACGTCCTGACTCAATTAACAATCAACGCTATGCGTGACTAAACCTCAATACAGACACATAAGCCGTTAAAGTAATGAACGTTTTAATGATGACCAACGGATTAAACATCCGAGACTTCCCCTTCAACAAAACCGCCTTAATATGATGCTCAGATGATTTATTTTTTTCCTCTCTAAACCTTTTACCTACTTGCGTCTGTCAAATAACCACACAATGATAATGAAAACATTGCAACATTAAGGATGCACAATATTAATCAGCCAATTTCAGAGCCCTTGAACCATCTAGAGGCACTTGACGATAATCAATTAGTTGCCATTGCGACTTTGGGTTGTCAACAGGCATTCGAACAACTATATCGGCGACACCATCAACGTGTTTACGCCATCTGTTTTCGTCTCAGTGGCCAAACAAGCTTAGCTGATGATATTACTCAAATTTGTTTCATTCGTTTATGGCATAAATTGGATCAATTTAGAGGCGATAGCCAATTTACTACCTGGTTACATCGCTTATGTGTCCACCAAGCCATTAACGAGCTAAAGGCACAACAATCATGGTGGCGACGTTATTTACCGACAGAACAACTTGACCCATCCAATATCCCCTCGGTGACGTTTGATGATTATCATCTATTAGATAAATGCATCGCCAAGTTACCGCAACGTACTCGAATCGTGTTTGTATTGTGTGCTGTTGAAGGCTACCAACATAAAGAAATCGCCGCCCTGCTCAATATTGCCGAAGGAACCAGCAAAGCCCAGTTCCATAATGCCAAACAATTATTACAGGAGATGCTTGCATGAATAAGTCAGCGCAAGACCTCGATAACCTAATCAAGTCATTACCTTTAGAAATAGAGTCGACAAGCGATTTGTGGCCAGCGATAGCATCGCAGTTAGGTCCTCAATATCCACAAAAAAATCTGCAGCGCTACTGGCTTATCGCCGCGAGTGTTACGATTTTTTCTTTATTGGCCTTGCTGATGTGGCAACGCCCGGATGAGAGTTCATTATTGCCACAAACGGCTGCACTAACGGCAACCATGCCACAATCCACTGTGAATACCGAGGTCAGCCTAGCAACACCCTCAACCCAAACAGAAGCAACATTAGCTGAGCTGGTTGATCAAATAGCCTTAACTCATCAAAGCCAATTACAAGCTTTTAATCAAAATCAATACACAGTGAGTTGGCAACTATCATCAACTGATGCACCACAACAACTGCAAGCTGATATTAGCCAAGCACTAGCCGAGCTGGATATCGCCTCAAAACAAGTACAAGCAGCATTGAAGCAACAACCGACTAATCAACAAATGTGGCAACTATGGCGCTGGATCATGCAACGCCAAATCAACCTATTACAGCAAGGTCAAAAACTGCCATTTATATCCAAGCAAGCATCACAAGGAAATACAATATGAACATGGCTAAATACGTGTTAATCGTGCCGTTAATCGGTATCAGTTTTATGTCAATGGCCAAAGAAACCGTTGACCAGCAATTAACTGTCACTGATAACCCTTCGGTCAGCGTTAAAATACAACGAGGTAATGTTGAACTGGTCAGTTGGGACAAAAATAGCATTCAGATCAAAGGTGAACTTGATGAATTAAGCCAAGGCTTATTATTTGAGGTTAAAGGCAATAGCGTAATTGTCGAAGATAAATTACCTCGCAGCTATCAGGGCAGTAATCAACAAGGGTCACAACTGACCATTTACCTTCCGAAACAGCTTGGCTTAGATGCAGAGGGAGTATCTGCAAGTTATCAATTAGCGCAACTTGATGGCCAGATATCATTAGCCGTTGTTAGCGGAAGTATTACGGCTAAACAACTTAGCGGTAATACTAAACTCACCACAGTGTCAGGCAATATTAATACCTCTGAGTTAGCCGGAAAAATTAACCTCGAAACCGTTTCAGGCGATATCACAGACAACAATAGTCAGGGCGAAGCTGAACTGCGCTTAGTCAGTGGCGAACTAAAAAGTCAAAGCGCCTTTACACAGTTAACTGTCGATCAAGTCTCTGGTGACATCAGCGTCACAGTTAATCAAGTCACTGAGTTGAATGTTGTTACGATCAGTGGTGATGCAAAATTGACTCTCGGGGGAGAGTTAAACAAAGCCCAACTCGAAACCATAAGTGGAGATATGGCACTAACCTTTACGGCTATACCTAACAGCAGTTTTATGATTGATGGCGGCCCTGGTGGCAAAATTAATAATCAATTAACCGATGACAAACCGCTAAAACAAAAGTACTCACCGAGCAAAACCTTGCAATTCAAAACTCTAACAGGTGCAGGCCAGGTGAATATCAATACCATTAGTGGCAAAATCAGTCTAACTCAATAAGTGTAGACAACATTAGCTCGAGGTAAGCGATGCTTATAAAAGACGATTCCCTCGCAATTGATTTTGTATTTGAGTAGAAAGTGCTTTGCCATGAGCAGATAAAAAAAGGCCCGGTAATCATCATATGGTGACAACCGGGCATTTTTATATATTCAAATGATAACTACACAGACTTGACTTCAGCAGCGGTTAAAAAGCGCCATTCACCTGCAGCTAAGTCAGTATTTAACTCAATACCACCTACCGCTTCGCGGTGTAAATTAACCACTCTATTACCCACCGCGGCAAACATGCGTTTCACTTGATGGTACTTACCTTCGCTTATCGTCAATCGCACATGAGTTGGGTCAATAATATCGAGCAAAGCAGGCTTAGTCAGCCCATCTTCATTACGCAGTTCAACCCCATCAGCAAAGACTTGGATCAAACTGGCATCAATAGGTTCGGCTAATTCAACTAAGTAGCGTTTACCACAATCTTTCTTCGGTGAAGTGATTTTGTGCGACCATTGTCCATCGCTGGTGATTAACACTAATCCAGTGGTGTCGACATCTAATCTACCGGCAATATGTAAGGTGTCCATTTTTTCAATATCAATTAAACTTAATACCGATGGATATTCCTCATCAATGGTTGAACAAATGGTGTCTACCGGTTTGTTTAACATGATGTAACGTTCACCAATGATGCTAATTAACGTGCCATCTAAATGTACTGCCATTTGTGGTAGTACTTTAAAACCTGAGTTTTTGACCACGACACCATCACAGGTAACATCACCACGATGCAAGGCTCTCTTGGCTAATGACCGGGTCAGTTCGGTACTTTCACAGATAAATTTGTCTAAACGCACAATGATTACTCAATCAAAAAATATTGGCACTATTATGCTGCTTACACACATAAATAGAAATCAATCACCGATATTTTTCACTACAACAGTCATTTTTAGTTACATATAGTCACAAAAAACCCCTTAAAAATGCACCTATGCGGCTTGTTTTATAGGCGGATAAGGCCGTAACATACAATTTATAATAAAAGTAATAGCTTTTCCCTTTGGATAAAGGGGTTATTGCTGGATTAAGTGACACTGATTGCAATGCCCCAATGAAGGGCTCTACAAATAAAGCAAAGGAAACAACATGAGAAAATTGGTTATTGGCGGTCTATGCGCCTCGTTAATTGCGGGCTTAAGTGCTTGTAGTAATGACAAGACAGTCGTTACGCCTGCTGCAGATGTAGCAAAAACGGCGACTGCTGCTGCAGTAGAAAAAGCACTTACGTCTGGTATCACGTTTGATAACATCGACAAGTCAGTGCGCCCCCAAGACGATTTCTACATGTATGTTAACGGCGCATGGATGAACAAAGCAGAAATCCCTGGCGACCGTACTAGTATTGGTGCTTTTTACGACTTACGTGAGAACGCACGTGATGATGTTAAAGCCATCATTGAAGATTTAAGCGCGACCCCAAATCTAGCCGATGGCACAGATGAACAGAAAGTGGCTGATTTATATCGCTCATTCATGGATGTTGAAACGCTTGATAAATTAGGTATTGCACCAATCCAAGCTGATTTAGATAAAATTGCAGCCCTGAAAGATAAAAAGAATTAACCGCCTTTTTTGGTGAAAATCAAGCAAACGGTGGTGGTACACCTTTAGCATTCTATATTGAAATTGATGCTAAAGACTCAAGCCGTTATGCCACACACATATTTGGCAATATGGTTTAAGCCTGCCAGAAAAAGATTACTACTTTAATCAAGAAGAACGCTTCGTCAATATCCGTAAAGCCTACGTTGAGCACATTGAAAAAATGTACAACCTTGCTGGCTTACCAAATGCAAAAGCCAACGCTGAAGCCATTCTTGCACTGGAAACTCAAATTGCAGAAAAGCATTGGGACGTTGTTGAAACGCGCGACAGCACTAAAACATACAATCTATACCAAGTTAAGAATCTGCCAGAATTGGCCTCAGAAATTAACTGGGATGGCTATTTAGCTGCGCTTGGCGGCGACAAGCAAACTGATATCATTATCAACCAACCAAGTTATATCCAAGGCTTAAACGAGGTAATTAAAAATAACGACCTTGATACTTGGAAAAACTACATGACTTGGATGGCATTAACTCATAATGCCAGCAATTTATCTCAAGCATTAGATAACGAGAACTTTGCCTTTTTCTCTAAAACCTTAAACGGTCAAGAAGAACAAGAACCTCGTTGGAAGCGTGGCGTCAGCACTGTGAGTGACACACTGGGCGAAGTGGTTGGTAAAGTGTATGTAAAACGTCACTTTGCACCAGAAGCTAAAACCCGCATGGAGCAACTAGTTGAAAATCTTCGTGGCGCTTACAGTTCAAGCATTGATTCATTAGATTGGATGAGCGCTGATACTAAGGTTGCAGCAAAAGACAAATTAGCTAAGTTTAATCCTAAAATTGGCTACCCAAACAAATGGGATGATTACAGCAAATTAACCATCAAAGCAGATGATTTAGTCGGTAACGCTAAACGTGCTGCGATAGTTCAACACAACAAAGATATCGCTAAATTAGGTCAGCCGATTGATAAAGACGAATGGCACATGACCCCACAAACGGTTAACGCCTACTACAACCCAACCATGAACGAAATCGTGTTCCCTGCTGCGATTTTACAACCGCCATTCTTCAACTTAGAAGCTGATGATGCGGTTAACTACGGCGGCATTGGTGCGGTGATTGGCCACGAAATGGGCCATGGTTTTGATGACCAAGGTGCTAAATTTGATGGCGAAGGCAACATGCGTGACTGGTGGACCGAAGCAGACTTAAAAGCATTCGAGTCAAAAGGCAATGCATTAATCGCTCAGTACAATGGTTATCAAGTGTTTGACGACCTACACGTCAATGGCAGCCTAACATTAGGCGAGAACATTGGTGACTTATCAGGTGTGACTATCGCCTATAAAGCTTACAAAATGTCACTTGACGGTAAAGAAGCACCAGTTATTGATGGCTTAACAGGCGATCAACGTTTCTTCATGGGCTTCACCCAAATTTGGCGGGTAAAAATGAAAGAAGAAGCAATGCGTAACCGCGTTGCAACTGATCCGCATTCACCTGGCCATTTCCGTGCATTAGGTGCGTTATCTAACATGCCTGAGTTCTACAGCACTTATGACGTGAAACAAGGCGACAAGATGTATATCGCGCCAGAAAGTCGCGTAAAAATTTGGTAATTTAAGTCGCTGTGAACATTGACTAAGGTCACAATTCCTCTCAAAAGGGCATCATTCGATGCCCTTTTTTATTAAACCTTGTTCATTCAGCCCCTATTCAGTGAAAAAGCGGTACATTGGATTAACAGACATTATGTGGGAAGCTATTCAATGAATAAGTTGTTTCGTACCTTTTTTATATTCTTAATTTTATTGTCTACTCGTGGTGCTATTGCTCAGCCTAACGAGGTTAAATATAACAAGTTAGCTCCGCCTTCCGATTTTAGTCAAAAATCAGCTAACGATATAGAGCAGCTAATGGCGCTCCATGAGCACAATAATGAGCTTGTTTTACAAGACACTGATAACTTGCACGCTTTAATGAGTCGAGCACCAGTGGCGCAACAAGAACTTATCAGTCTACTCAAGATGATCAGTCAATCAAGCAACACCGACATCATTACTCCTGCCACTAAAAGTTATCAGCGTGCGGCTCAAAAAGTACAAGCAAAGTTCAATGGCGACGCCAGTCAACTGACAGATATAGCAAGGGCAAGTGTGGTGGCCGATGACGTTAAAAGCTTGCTATTAAGCTACCAGCAACTGCGTCAACATACCGAAATAGTGCAATTAAAAAACCGGTTTGCACATCCAAAAGTGTCGGGCTATCGTGACTTAAATGTATTGGTGAAATTGCCCGAGAGCCAAATGGTAGTTGAAGTACAGTTTCACTTAAATGATATTGCCCAAATCAAAAGTGGCCCAGAGCATTATGTTTATGAGCAAATCCAACAAATAGAATCCCAAGCTAAAGCCACATCTAGACACTTAAATGACATAGAACAAGCAATGATAGCCAAGCTTCGTCAAGACTCGCACAAGCAATACCATAAAGCCTGGTTAAGTTATAAACGTCAAAGTTTATATAGTTCACAACGACAAGTTGCATAAACACTGATAACTATCCTTTTGATGAACAACTTACACCGCCCTAAGCCTTTCTCATCATCCAAGTTTCCACCCTTTTAGCGCTCATATGAGCGCTTTTTTTTTGCCAAACAAGATCCGCAACAATCACATCTGCTATACTCGCGCCCATTACAATACGATCTGCTGGACGATGCGATGAATGACATTATTGAACAACTACAAGAATTAAGTGAAACCGTACCGGTACCGCTAGAACTACCGACGTTTGAGCAACTTGTAGAGGTTGAAGAACAGATCTTAATTGGTTTACCCAAGGATCTAAAAGAATACTTACTTTATGGTAGTGATGTTATTTATGGCACGCTTGAACCCGTTACCGCTGCCGATCCATCCTCACATACCTACTTACCTGAAGTCGCCTGCTATGCTTGGTCTATTGGGCTACCCAGAGAGCAAATTGCCATTTGCCAAATCGGTGATAGCTTTTATTGTATTGATGAAGAAAGCCAAGTGTTGTTTTGGAAAAAAGGCCGATTTAGCGATAAGGTTTGGGAATCGTTTTGGCATTGGGCCGAAGATGTGTGGCTTAATCGATAAAACGCATTAATTAAATCCAATTGCGGCTAATTTACGTCGAAATATAAATACCTAAATAAATCCTTAATACGAGAACGTCCATGTCTAAAAATAGCGGTTTAAATGCAATTGAAATCCAATGTTTACGTCAATCTTTCGGCTTAACAACAGAACAAGTTGCTAGCATCACTAACGCCAGTAATGAAGATGTGTTGTTGTGGGAATCAGGCGAGAAAGAAGCACCAATTCCAGCGCAGAAAAAGCTGTTAGAAATCGATGATATTATCGAAATGCAGGTGCTTAACACTTCTGATGGTATTGAAGAGTTATTTAAAAAAGAACCTAAGCGTCGGTTAGCGTTTGTGGTGTATCCGACACAAGCGCTCTACACCCAATACAATCCAGAATTTTTAAGCTCTTTGCCATTAACTGAATTGTACAATGCCGCTGCGTGGCGTATAAAAAAAGAATGTAAACTTGTGCTTGAAGTGGATGTAAGCTTAGTCGCACTAGATGCTGAAGCTTATAAAGCTTATCGTGCAGATAACGGCATGAGCGAAAGCCGTGAAAGCCGTGCAAAATGGGCTGCAACTCAATTATAAATGTCTCTATGTTGAGCGTTAATAACTAAAAGGAAGCCTCGAGCTTCCTTTTTAATAACCGTTATTGAGTAACATCGGCAAGAGCTTCAGTTTTAGCTAATGCATTGGCTAAAGCTGGACGTTGCTTTAAGCGATCACGAAATGCCATCAGCTTTGGCGGAAGCGTTTGCTCAAATCCCATCGCCCAGCCTAAGGTTTGCGCTAATAAAATATCGGCTATGGTGGGTGAATCGCCACAGACAAAGCCAGTATCTGGCACCCAAGCTTCAGCAATAGCAGCGGCTTGATCAAACTCCCACTTAGCTACGGCAAACATGGCCTCTAATCTAAGTGGTTGTGGTAAGGCAAAGCGATGTTTACCCATACTCCACAGTGGTTGTTCAAGCTCACTAATCACAAAACTCACCCAGCGTTCATGAATACCTGACGCTTGCGTACCTGGTTTTGGCAACCAGTTACCTTGTCCGTATTTTTCGGCTAAATAACGCATAATGGCCGCGGATTCGCTTAGCACGAACTTACCCTCGGTGATCACAGGCATTTTACCACTAGGGTTAAGGGCTAAAAATGCTTCTGCTTTATTTTCACCTTGAGCAAAATCGATAGCATGAAACTGCCACTCAACACCTAACTCTTCTAAAAGCCAAGATACGCGCAGCGCACGACTTTTTTGGGTTCCGTATAAGGTAATCATTTAAGCTCCTATAGCGTGAGAATAATGACAATAAAAAAGCCACATTGCACCTTAAGTGAATGTGGCTTTTGTTATCTTATGACGTTGTCATTAGAAGTTCATTGTGACTTTAGTATAAATATAACGGCCTAATGGGTTATGTACACCCATTGCATAACCATATAGATCAGCATCGCCATCGCCAATCGCAAATGATGGCTCTTCATCAAACACGTTATTAACACCTACAGATAGCTTAACCGTATCATTGAAACGATATGAGCCAGACATATCAACTAACAACTGTGCATCAACTGTACGAGTTTTGTTGTAGTCTTCAAACTCACCGATATAGCTTAAGTTAACGTTAGCGGCAAAGTCATCCATCATCCAGTTAGTTGTTGCTAACCAACGGTGTTGTGGGTACTCGTACTCACCAGTGTAATCAACAGTATTGCCATCAACTTCTTTTTCAAAGCTGATTAAATAGCTGTATTCTAAACCAAACTTGATATCACCATAGCTGTTTAGCTCAAGACCATAATGGCTAGATAAATCTACACCTTGTACTTCTTGTGAACCAATATTGACAAATGCTGATTTGATTACGTCAATCGTACCAAAGGTTTCACCCGCTTTAGGCGCATTTCGTAAACAAATAGTGCTGTTTTGATCACCACAGTGTTCGTTGTAAACATCTAGGTTTTGCAGTGAGTCAATTTTGTTGTCTTGGACGATATTGAATAAATCAAAACCAATATCAAACTGCTGACTTGGGGCCCAAATCATACCCAGGTTCCAAGTCTCAGACTCTTCGGCCTCAAGATCAGGGTTACCAGCAAACACAAAGTTGTAGTCAAGTAGCTCACAATCAACGTTATCAGCAGCACAACGGTAGCTATCGGTTAAAAAGTCACTCTTTTCAGAAGGACCTAAGCCAATTTGCGCAAGCGATGGTGCACGGAAACCTGTAGACCAAGAACCACGTGCAGTGACTTCGTCACTAATGCCCCATTGGAAAGCAACTTTGGGGTTAGTGGTTGAACCAAAATCACTGTAACTGTCGTAACGGCCTGCGAGTTGTAACTCAAAGTTATCAGCAACAGGGATAGAAAACTCAACATAGACAGCATGTTGATCACGTGAGCCAAACGCAGAGACGGCTTCAGTACCAAAAATCAGACCGCGCTGGAACTGCTCATCAGGCACGTCACTGACACTTTCTTCACGATACTCTGCACCAGCTGCCATCATGATATCGCGATCAGCGATAGTAAAGGCTTGACCTGAAATGCTGGCGTCATAAGCAGTAATACTCGATTTACCTTGTCTTACTAGACTTGTGGTGATGCGATCAATCACATCTGGCGAGTTCATCGTGCCGCCAAACGGGTTGTAGTTACCCGCATCAATTTCGGCTTGTAAATAATCGGTTCTTACCCAACCTTGTGAGCGGTCACCTGTTTGAGTCGATTCACTGCGGCCACGTTGAGCTGATACTTCCCAGTCCCAATCATTGATAACGCCACGAAGACCGGCAACAATACGCATGGTATCTGACTCGATATCCCAACGACGTGCACCAGCATCAACTGTACGATAGCGACCAATCTCAATATCTTGTCCAAAAGGATTATTTGGATGAGTACCAGGAACTGTCAAGCCTGCATCTTCATCCAGTGGCGTTGGTGCACCGCCAGCTTCAGAAGTGTTGTGCTGTACAGATAACTCTAAAAATGCAGTTAAGTCTTCACCTAACATATAATCAAACTGGCCAATAGCACCAACACGTTCAGCTGCTGGAATGGTTAAGTTATATGGACCGTAATCAAATAGACAACTCCCACTCGATGTTGCGCTATCAGCAGGACAATCTGGGTCAATGGTTTTCACGCCATTGACATAGAAATAACCAGGGAAGCCGCGTGATGAACGGTAATCTTCACCGCCATAAGGTGACTGGTTTGCAGTGCCAAAGCGGCCCATGTCTTCTGCAGACAAGGTACCATTGGTAAAGTAATCAAGGATTATTGATGCACTGCCTTTGTCAGCTTTTATGCCCCATACTAGGCTGGCTGTAGTTTCATCATAACCAGTGCCATTGTCATCGCCATAACCCAAGTTAAGTTCAATACCTTCAATATCTTTTCTTAAGACAATATTGACCACACCTGCAATTGCATCAGAACCATAAATGGCTGAAGCACCGTCTTTAAGAATATCGATACGTTCAATCGCCGATACCGGGATATTGTTGATATCAACAAACGAATTTGAAATTCCTTCAGCAAATGCACTTGCTCCAACACGGCGACCATTGATAAGAACCAAAGTCGCATCAGGGCCCAAGCCACGTAAACTGATTGATGCACCACCGTTAGCGGTAGAATCTTGACTGTTTCCACGAGTAGAGAATGCACCAGAACCGTTGGCAGGCATACGTTCTAATAATTGTTGTAGGTTGTCAAAACCCATATTAGCAATATCGTCTTTATTCAACGATTGTACTGGTGATGGTCCTTCAATATCAGTCCGTTTGATACGAGAACCCGTCACTTCAATTCGTTCCACTTTTGAATCGGCACCAGCATCAGCAGCTTGTGCAACAAAGGCAATAGGAGCGAGAGATAGAGAGACAGCGATAGCGCAAGCGCTGCGTAAAAGGTTACTTTTTTTCATGATCATCCTTAACGTTAAATTATTGTTTTATATCCATGACTACTGCAAACTGCGGTATGAGCATACCGCTGACAACTTTGTTGGATTGACACATCCAACTTAGGTTAAAATTTAACAAAGTCAATACAATGGCTTAATGTAAATGTAACCAATCACTTAATCAAGAATAAATAGTTAAAAAAAGTGAATTTAAATCTATTTAACAAGGAGGTCATATGAGCGATAAAACACTAGTTAGTGCCCACTTCCACGCAAACCTAGGCCTGTATTGGTTGTTGTCTGGCAGCCTAGTGTTTATCCTTAGCTTTATTGGTATTCCATTGTTATTACTATGGTTTCCATTGGGACTATTAGCGACTAGGCATTACATTAATAATATGAGTGCTGAACTAACCGAGCAGAAACTGATTGTGCGTAAAGGCTTATTCACACGGACTGAAAATACCGTTCCATTGGATAAAATCACCGACATGGCACTTATTCAAGGTCCTATTATGCGTATGTTTGACCTTCATAAACTGACCATAGAAACCGCGGGACAATCTTCTGCAGGGGCATTGATTAGCTTAACGGGCGTTGAAGATGTTACTCACTTTAGATCTCAAGTACTGGCGCAAAAGTCAAAAATCATGGCACAAAAAGGTAGCGCCCCTGCCGATGAAAATACCGATGTATTAATCCTCGACCACCTGCAACAAATGAATGCCACTTTATTGCGCATAGAACAGTCATTAAACGCTAAACCATCAAACTAGGTTTTTTATTATGCTTAAGCAACAAACTGCATCAGACTTACCGTGGATATCTCGCACAAGCACACTTTTTAAAGCCACTGGACCTGGAATCTTAATGGCCGCCGCCGCGATTGGCGCTTCTCATTTAGTCGCCTCAACTCGAGCCGGTGCCGAATTTGGTTGGCAACTGGCATGGCTCATTTTATTAGTCAATATCGTTAAGTACCCTTTCTTCGCTGCTGGCGCTCGCTACACTGCAGCCACTGATGAAAGTTTATTGCATGGCTATCATAAGCAAGGCCGTGGATATTTGATGCTGTTTACCGGGCTCAATGTGATTGCTGCCATTGCCAGTACCGCTGGGGTATGCATGTTAACTGCGGCAATGTTAACTCAGTTTATTCCGCTATCAATTGACCTATTAGCGCTAATTGTATTGGCCAGCTCGTTAGCACTATTGATTTTAGGCCACTACAAACTGCTTGATAAAATGACCAAAATTATCATGCTAGCTCTTACACTCACCACCCTAGTAGCCGTGGCATTGGCCTTTAATCGTCATAACGGATTCGGCACTCCAGTGATCAGCGAATCTCCCTGGCAATGGGCGTATGTCGGTTTTTTAGTGGCGATGATGGGTTGGATGCCCGCGCCAATAGAAGTCAGCACTTGGAACTCGTTATGGTTAATAGAAAAACGTAAAACCCAAACGGTGACCGCCAAGCAGGCTATTTTTGATTTTAATTTAGGCTATGTCACCACGGCTGTGTTGGCGATTGTATTTTTAGCGCTAGGCGCATTAGTCATGCACGGCAGTGGTGAGCGTTTTTCTGATTCAGGCGCCGCATTTGCCTCACAATTGATCACCCTTTATAGCCAAGTTATGGGTAATGAAAGCCGTTACTTAATTGGCATTGTGGCGTTTTTATGTATTTTTAGCACCACAGTGACTGTGATAGATGGCTACAGCCGCACACTCGAGATGGGCTGGAAATTGTTGTCTAACACCACATCAACACGCAATTATTTAACCCCCATCATGCTCGGGATCAGTGCGCTTGGTTTATTACTTATTCTATTCTTTAAAGGGTCCTTATTACCGCTGCTAGAATTTGTAATGATCCTTGCTTTTATGACCACAGTTATTTTTGCTTGGCTTAACTTCCGGTTAATGACTAGTAACACCTTAGCGGAAAAGCATCGTTATGGTCGTGTTATGGTGGGGCTGTCGTGGATTGGTTTATGGTATTTAGTTGGCTTCGCTATCTTATTTGTTTATTGGTATCTCACAAAATGATCACATCACAATGGTGTAAATACTTAACTGGCTTACAAAAATTCACCCGTTTGTTACTGGCATTAACAGTAACCTCAGTGTCATTTCAACTCAGTGCATTTGCATTAACTGCAGCGGATGTGCAAACCATCATAGATAAGGATTCAAGACCGTTTAGCGGTAGCATTGTCATTAGCGACAATCATAACCGTTATGTTAATTACCAAGCAGGTACCGGCATAACACCAGACAGCATATTTATGCTTGGATCTATTTCTAAAACGATCACCGCCACGCTTGTATTACAGGCGGTGGATCAGAAAAAGTTAGCATTGGGCGATAACATCACAGATTACCTTGAGATCATCACCGAACACCCAATCACGATTAGTCAGCTGTTAAATCATACTTCAGGAATAACACCACCTAAATCACCGAGTCTTAATGCCGGGTCTCAATTTATACCTGCCAGTCAGTTTAGTTACTCAAACTATGGCTATAAATTGCTTGGCGATATATTAACTCAGGTTTACCAACAACCTTATGGGCAATTGGTTAATCAATTTGCCGTAACCAATCAGCTTGATCTCCAAGCTAATACCGGTTCAATTGCGCAGCGTCAGGCTAAGCAAACACGCTTGGTTGATGGCTATACCGAGCAACAGCAGCAGCGGACACAATTAACTGATTTTACGGTAGACCCTGACTTCATTACATTTGGCGGCATGCAAGCCAGTAGTGCTGCTGTGGTTAAGTTTGTAAATGGTTTACATCAAGGCCAATTTTTATCTGCCACAAGCTATCACGCCATGACCCATGCAAGTACTATCAGGCAGCATCGTTGGGGAGAGGTAGGCTATGGCTATGGTTTGCAAATCAGCCAACAAGCAGGCTTAGTTGAATACAGTCATTCAGGCTATATTCCGGGATACATCAGCTTAATGCTCTATTATCCGCAATCGCAATTAACCGTTGTGATATTAGAAAACACCTCGTGGGATCTGGATAATATCGAGCGTGTTTTTGGTCTACACGACAAGATACGCCAAGCAGTAAGAAAACAATTAACCACATACGAATAATCTGACGGATCAATGATTTCTCGCTATAATAGTGTTTCGTCAATTGACCTAAACCATTTATGCGCCGCCGCGCCAGAGAGCCTTATGATTAACAACGATATTCTTCGCCGTATTCGCTTTGTGTTTGACTATTCAAATGCCAAAATGATTAACATTTTCAGCCAAGCCAATGTAGACATGTCTTCAGAGCAGATTATTGCGCTGTTGAAAAAAGAGGAAGAAGAAGGTTATCAAGCATGTAATGACACATTAATGTGCCAATTCTTAGATGGTTTGATCATTCAAAATCGTGGCTTAAAGCCTGGAGCAGAAGTGCCAGCGCCTTTGAAGCAATTGACCAACAATCTAATATTCAAAAAATTACGCGTTGCACTTGAAATGCGTGAAGAAGATATTATTGCCACGTTACTGTTAGCCGATTTTTCGATGACTAAATCTGAGTTAGGTGCGTTATTCCGTAACCCAGATCATAAAAACTATAAGCCATGTGGTGACCAAGTGTTAAGAAACTTCGTCAAAGGTTTATCAGTCAAACATCGCGGCAAGTAATATTCGCCTAGATATTGAAATAATGCTTTATGAATGCGTAGCTTAGGCTACGCATTTTTGTTTTTAGCGTTTACATATAAACAACCAAAAATGAGAGATGAATAAAAATACTTAAGAATAATGTGATTTGACTCACTTAACAGACCACAAAAAAGATCAGACGTGATAATCTATAATCGTAAGAAAACCAGCCCTATTCTAATAATGATCTAACTGGATCTAACACATTAAGGTTCCCCATGGACGATAACAAACGCCCCCTCTATCTTCCTTTTGCTGGCCCGGCCATTCTTGAATCACCACTGCTTAATAAAGGCAGCGCATTTAGTGAAGAAGAGCGGGTATTTTTTAATCTTGAAGGCCTCATTCCTTGGGTTATTGAAACCATTGATGAACAAGCTTCTCGTGCGTACGAACAATTTAAAAACTTCACCAATGATCTCGATAAACACATCTATTTACGCAATATTCAAGATACTAACGAAACCCTATTTTATCGTTTAGTACGTAATAACATTAGCGAAATGATGCCGATTATCTACACGCCTACGGTAGGATTAGCCTGTGAACGCTTTTCTAAAAACTATCGTCGTAACCGTGGCTTATTTATTTCATATCCGAATAAAGATCGCATTGATGATATTTTAAATAACTCAACGCGCCAAAAAGTGAAAGTCATTGTGGTTACCGATGGAGAACGTATTCTCGGTTTAGGTGACCAAGGTATTGGCGGTATGGGGATCCCAATTGGTAAGTTATCACTTTACACCAGCTGCGGCGGAATTAGTCCGGCCTATTGCTTGGCAGTAACATTAGATGTAGGTACCGATAATCCACATTTAATCGAAGACCCTATGTACATGGGCTGGCGTCATCAACGTATTGGCGGCGAAGAATATACTGAATTTGTTGAATCTTTCATGCAGGCTGTGAGCCGTCGTTGGCCAGATGCGTTAATTCAATTTGAAGATTTTGCACAAAAAAATGCCATGCCATTGCTTGAGCGTTATAAAGATCAATACTGTAGTTTTAACGATGATATTCAAGGTACAGCAGCAGTTACTGTTGGGTCACTACTTGCGGCATCTAAAGCGGCGAAGAGTAAGCTTAGCGAACAACGTATTACCTTCTTAGGTGCGGGCAGTGCGGGTTGCGGTATTGCTGAAGCGATTGTGGCACAAATGGTTTCAGAGGGCATTAGTGAACAACAAGCTCGTTCACAAGTCTTTATGGTTGATCGTTGGGGCTTATTACTCGATAACATGCCTAACTTATTACCATTCCAACAAAAGTTAGCTCAACCTTGCTCTACGATTGAAGCATGGGAAAATTACAGCGATAATATTTCGTTACTTGATGTTGTGAACAACGCGAAGCCTACTGTACTCATTGGGGTATCTGGTTCGCCAGGTTTATTCACTGAAGAAATCATTAGAGCAATGCACAAGCATTGTAAACGTCCAATTGTATTCCCATTATCAAATCCAACGAGCCGCGTTGAAGCGACTCCTAAAGATATTTTGCATTGGACATCAGGCCAAGCATTAGTAGCAACAGGTAGTCCATTTGAGCCTGTCGTTGTGAATGATGAGACCTTTGAGATAGCGCAATGTAATAATAGCTTTATCTTCCCAGGCATTGGCTTAGGAGTATTATCTTGCGGCGCGAAGCGTGTGTCTGACGAAATGCTCATGGCATCTAGTCGTGCATTAGCAGAGTGTTCACCTCTAGGTAAAGAGGGAACTGGGTCGCTATTGCCACGCTTAGAAGATATTCAATCTGTCAGTAAATATATTGCTTTTGCCGTTGCTAGAGCCGCCATTGATCAAGGTTTGGCACTGCCCTGCACTGATGAATTACTGCTGCAATCAATTGAAGCTAACTTCTGGGAACCTGAATACCGTCGTTACAAACGTACGTCATTCTAAATTATTGATAAGCTTGGTTAAGTTATCTTTAACCATAAAAAATCCCAACCTGAGTTGGGATTTTTTGTTTCTAGCAAACAATTAATTTATCTGCCCATAATCTTTGGCTTATATATTTGGGAATGCCAAACTTAAGTGCACATAATTAGGCAGACATGACTAATTTAAAGCTATTCAATAATGGTCTGTCAGTACGCGCTTTTTTAAGCTTACGTATACACTCTCTCAATGATTGCTCGGCTAAACGGCCAAATACACCATCATATTCATTATTATTCATTTCTTCTTCAGAGTCGGCACTATCAGCAATTTCTTGCGCAACACGGCTTAACTGCATCCACGCATTGGCAATGTAAAAGCCATGAAACTCCGCTTTAGTCATTAACTTTTGCGCACTCGCTGGCAAACCATTCCATGCATTGGCAAACGTATTGGCTTTGTCGTCAATAAGTTCGCTAAACAAACCTTCATAAGCCTCAAGCAAGGTTTCAGGTAACTTATCCATCGGCAACACTTTATTGGCTACGTTATACGAAATTTGTTTTGCGACTTCTTGATACTGCGGGTCAACTTTTGTCATGTTTTTCTCTCTAAAATCTGCCACTAATGTACACGCCGTAAGTGTCTGATGAGGCAATTGGAACAATACTAATCCCTTTATAAGGGTCGGTGAAATACCACCCCGCCACGATACCAATGGCAGCGCCAGCCAATACATCTTCCACATGATGTTGATCACTGGCAACACGCGTATATGCTACATAAGAAGCTACCGCATATGATGGAATGCCATATTTCCAGCCGTAACGCTGGTTGATAAATGTCGCTGCAGCAAAGGTATCGGCACTGTGACCAGATGGAAATGAATCATTACCACTGCCATCTGGGCGATCTTTTTCTATACCGTATTTCAGTGCTTCAACTAACAATCGACTTGATACACCGGTTTTAACTAATTGCCAAGCACCTTGATAATCATCTTCGACAATTAAACTTCCTGCCAATGCAGTGGCCGGAAGTAATATGTGCAAAGCGTCACCCGATGTTTCCAGGCTTCCTTCAGCATGACAAGGCGATAATGCTATCAGCAAACTTAATCCGATAAATTGCACAATTCTCTGCAACATTTCTATCTCTGTTTATTTCCAAAGGCGTCTTTATACTCGTCTAGATAACTGAATGCAAATAGCCCTGAGTCGCCAGAAAAATACCCTTAACAGTGAATAAGATTAACATATTGATAAAAATAAGATTATTGAACAATAATGCAAGGCTATAATTTAATCACAAGACTTTTCAAGTCGAAGTCTGTTAGTCTTTGTCACATAGAATTAACAATAACAACTTGAGAAAATGCATCCTTGCCCACTTTAAAGCTAAGCAGCATTATTCATATCATTATGCTTGTCTGTGCCATTGGATTTAGCAGCATTGCTTATGCTAATCCAGTGAAGAATTTACGCGCCGATGAAATTTATACACTATTAGACAGTGGTAACTTTATATCCGATGAAGATAATCGTAAATTACTCAGCGAGTATAAAAGTATCTTGTCGGATGACGATATTATTCGCCAAGAACTCTATATACGTCTTAATTGCTGGAGTTTGCCGGCGAACACAACAGAAGAAATGCAAGCCGCGGTTAAATATGCCGATAAATACCTGCAAATATATCGTCAGCCAACCCCCTCTTTAATCCAGATTGATCTGCAGTATTGTAAGGCTTGGTTTTTGTATGCGCAGGGAGAAAGTGACAGCTTATTTGCCGACCTAAATACAGCGATACTTAATGCTTATAAACTTGAAGACCCGCGCTTGATTGCGGATGGCCGAAGCACTAGAGGTGCAATCCTATCTTATTTAGGTAATTTTTCTGAAGCACTTGAAGATCTTATCACAGCGCAAAACTTATATGAGTCTCTTAATTTAACTTATTGGGCAAATGTTAATTTAGGTGAGCTGGCCAATAGTTATCGCCGCTTTGGCGATGCCCGGACCGCATTAACATATCAAATAAAACTCGAAGAAAGTTATCTCAAAAATAAACAGATTTATGAAGCCAATCTCACCAATAATCAAATTGCGCTGTCATTAGAGAAGCTTGAACGTTATGAAGAAGCCATTGAACGCTTCCAAAAAACGCGCGATTTTTGGTTAACAGAAAATAACCCCATTGCTGCTGCGGATGCATCTATTAGTATTGCCGGTAACTTAATCAGCTTAAATAGACTTAAAGACGCTGAGGTGATTCTGCATGATGCTCAAAAGGTGATTACACCCAAAAATGATAACAGTTATAGCTACATGAATTTATTTATGGCCAAGGTGCATTACCAGCAAGAGCTTTATCAGCAAGCATTAATCGATATTGACCAGGCTGAAAAAGCATTTAATTTCAGTAATAATATCCGTGGCCTCAATCAAGTGTTGCAGCTAAAAAGCGAAATATATCAAGCCTCACAACAATGGCAACTGGCGTATGAAACCCTAAAATTGTTTGTCGAGTCACATCTATCATATGACAAAAAAGTACTTTCAGAGCGCAATGCGGAGATGCAAGCTCGATTTGATAACAACAAGATTCAAACTG
Organism: Shewanella vesiculosa; assembly: GCF_021560015.1. Lineage (NCBI taxonomy): Bacteria > Pseudomonadati > Pseudomonadota > Gammaproteobacteria > Alteromonadales > Shewanellaceae > Shewanella > Shewanella vesiculosa. The sequence continues at coordinate 2,554,498 of NZ_CP073588.1, forward strand.
AAAATACAATGCTTATTCAAAGGGATAAAGAAAAACAGCTGCAATTGGACATCATGAAGCGCAATGAAGACATGCAGATCATTATTATCAGCTTAGTCGCGATCATTTTAGTGATTGTATCTATCTTCGCCTACAAACAACTGCTCAGAAAACGTCTGTTTAGGCGTTTAGCGCTCACCGATGAACTGACCAAAGTAGCCAATAGACGTGATTCACATTCTCAAGGTAATTACTTTTTAAAAATCGCTCAGCAATCATCCACGCCATTATCATTGATTTCATTTGACGCTGATAACTTTAAAGCCGTTAACGATACATTAGGCCACGATATGGGCGATAAAGTACTGGTAAAACTAGCGGCAATTAGTACAAGCATGATGCGTGACACTGATGTGATTGGTCGAGTTGGTGGTGAAGAGTTTTTGATTTTATTACCTAATATCGACAAAGCAAAAGCCATTGAGATTGCTAATCGCTTAGTCGAGACCATAGCAAAATATGATTGGTCACAAATCTCGCCTAATTTGCATCAAACAATCAGTGCCGGAGTCGCCAGTTACACCAATGAAACAGAGTTGTCGCCATTATTGCTAAAAGCCGACAAAGCGCTCTATTCTGCCAAAGCTGCCGGCCGAAATTGTGTCAAAGCCGAGTAAAACGCGTATAATTTCCATGTGTTTACTTAATGATAGTGTTATGACAACAACGACCCCAGTATTAACGCCTGATCCAATTACCGATCCTGAGATCAATTCAATCCCCGAGCCCTGCCCATTGACCGCAGCTCAGCTTGATGTGCTCAATAGACAGATCAAGCTTTGGGGTAAAGAACTTGGTTTTGCTCATATTGGTGTTGCTGATGTCGACTTAAGCCAACATGAGGCAGTATTACAAGATTGGTTAGATAAAGGTTACCACGGTGAGATGGCTTACATGGCTAATCATGGAATGATGCGGGCTAGACCCGCTGAATTACATCCAGGAACCATTAGAGTCATTTGTGCCCGGATGGATTATCTACCGCCTGACGCTGGCTTTGCCAGTAATTTAACCGACCCCAATCTTGGTTATATTTCTCGCTATGCCGGTGGACGTGATTATCATAAATTAATCCGCCAAAGGCTTAAAAAACTCGGTGATAAAATTCATCAATATTGCCAACAATTCGACTTTCACAACACAGATTTTAGACCGTTTGTTGACTCTGCACCGATTTTAGAACGTCCATTAGCCGATAAAGCGGGACTAGGCTGGACGGGCAAGCACTCACTCATTTTACACCCTGATGCCGGCAGTTGGTTTTTCCTCGGCGAGTTATTAATTAACTTACCTTTGCCGTTAGATATCCCAATCGAAGAAGGCTGCAACACTTGCGTAGCCTGCATAAAGTCATGCCCAACAGATGCGATTGTCGAACCCTATGTGGTCGATGCAAGGCGATGTATATCTTACTTAACCATTGAATTGCAGGGCGCTATTCCAGAAGAGTTTCGTCCACTCATCGGCAATCGTATTTATGGCTGTGATGATTGCCAACTCGTGTGCCCAGTTAATGCTAAAGCACCACTGACCCAAGAGACAGATTTTCATACTCGCAGTGCGCTTATTCAACCCGATTTACTGACTCTATTTGCGTGGTCTGAAAGCCAATTTTTAAGCCAAACAGAAGGCAGCGCGATTCGCCGAATTGGCCATAAACGTTGGTTACGTAATATCGCGATAGCATTAGGTAATGCTCCGGCTAATCCGGCCATTATTAGTGCATTAGAGCAACGTAAACACAGTGATGAAGTAGATGGCATGGTGCTTGAACATATTGAATGGGCATTAGTGCAACAAATACAAAAAGCGCCACAGTCGGCGCTTTCACGTAAAACTCAACGAGTGATCAGATCAATCCAAAAGGGTCTACCCAGAGATGCATAAACAACATGCGACAACTAAGCATTAGGGTCTAAGGTAAAACCCACTTTAACGGTGACTTGCCAGTGAGCCACTAAACCTTCTTCCAAGTGACCACGGGTTTCGATAACTTGAAACCAGCGCAAATGTAATAAACTTTTATTGGCTTCTGCAATCGCATTTTTGATCGCCTCATCTGAACTGATCGGTGATGAACCCACTAGCTCAATGACTTTATAAGTGTGACTCATAATCGCTCCTTTGGTTAACTGAAAGACGTATTTTGAGTGTAGTCAATAATGGCTCAGTTCACAGCAAATAGGCTCAATGAGTCCGCAGTGAATACCCCATCAGCCAGTATCGCAAGGTTGAAAAGTTAATCACAGAGTTCTGCAACAAAGCCGCAGCTCCAGCGATCAGCTGGTGAAGCACAATGACCCATTGTGAGCAGCATCATGCTAATTAAAACTGGCGTCGAAGCACTTTAGTCGCTGCAATCATATTGCGCAGCGCTGGCTCTACTTCATCCCAAGTACGGGTTTTTAAACCACAATCAGGGTTAACCCATAATTGTTTCACCGGCACTTTCTGCGAAGCTTTAGTAATAAGGTCAACCATTTCGGCTACCGTTGGAATATTGGGCGAGTGAATGTCATACACCCCAGGACCTATTTCGTTCGGGTAACAAAAATCTTCAAACGCATTCAATAATTCCATCCGTGAGCGCGATGTTTCAATGGTGATCACATCAGCATCCATAGCCGCTATGGCATTAATGGTGTCATTAAATTCGCTGTAACACATGTGAGTATGGATTTGAGTTGCATCGTCTACACCAGCCGCCGACAACTTAAAGGCATCTACTGCCCAAGTTAAATAATCTGCCCACTGGCTCTGTTTAATCGGTAAACCTTCACGAAATGCTGGCTCGTCAATTTGAATAATGCCAATGCCGGCTTTTTCTAAATCGATCACTTCATCGCGCACCGCTAACGCAAGTTGATTGGCAATATCTTGACGAGGGATATCTTCTCGAGCAAACGACCAATGCAATATGGTCACTGGGCCTGTTAGCATGCCTTTGACAGGCTTGTCGGTTAAACTTTGCGCATAGGTAGCCCAATCAACCGTCATCGGCTTAGGACGTGATACATCACAATAAATTAGCGGTGGTTTTACACAACGAGAGCCATAACTTTGCACCCAACCAAATTGAGTAAAGCCAACACCGTCGAGCTGTTCACCAAAATACTCCACCATGTCATTTCGTTCAGCTTCACCGTGCACTAATACGTCAATACCGAGTTTAAGTTGACGACAAATGGTGTCCTGAGTGACTTGCTCAAGCTGTAATCGGTAATCAGTGTCATTGATTTCGCCTTTACGCCAGCGTTTGCGTAAACCACGAATCGCAGGCGTTTGCGGAAATGAGCCTATGGTGGTTGTGGGAAGTAATGGCAGTGCTAGCTTCTGTTGCTGAGCAATAATACGCCGAGCAAAAGGGCTATGACGTTCAAAATCACTCGCAGTAAGCTGTAACACACGTTGAACAACCTCTTGATTAGCTGCAGCAGCTTTGGCTAAACGCCTTTGCTGGCAACGATCAATAATCACTTGGCTGCTTTGTGAATCTTGATCGTTAATTAGCTGCTGAATGTCACTAAGTTCAAACAGTTTCTGTTTGGCAAATGCTAATTGTCCCTGTAACGGACTGATCAATTGCGTCTCGACGTCAACATCAACCGGACAATGTAACAATGAACATGAAGGTGCAATCCACAAACGATCGCCCAACGTGGTCGCTAATTCTGCCAGCTGATCAGCAATAACATCAACATCGGCAGCCCACACGTTGCGACCATTAATTACTCCAACCGATAAAATTTGTTGGCTGCCGAGCGCTTTGATAAACGCCTCAACTTGTTGTGATGCTGTGACTAAATCAAGATGCAAACCATCAACCGGTAATGCACTCACCAATGCTTGATGATGGCCAATAGAGCCATAATAACTGGCAAGTAATATCTTCAATGATGCCGGCTTTTGTTGCGCTAAAAATTGATAACTGTGGCGAATGGCTTGCTGCCACTCCTCGGTTAAGTCTGCGGCTAATACTGGCTCATCAAGTTGCACCCAACTCACACCTTGGTCTGCAAAACGTTGCAAAATCTGCTGATAAACCGTCAGTAGCTGCGGTAATAACGATAGCTTGTTAAACTCAGTCAGGCTTTTCGATAAATACAAATACGTCACAGGGCCAAGCAATACCGGTTTTACTTGATGACCGAGTTGCTGCGCTTCACTGACGTCATCAAACAACTGTTCAAAGGCAATCTCGAAGCTTTGATCAGCGCTTAATTCAGGCACTTGATAATGATAGTTAGTGTTAAAAAACTTAGTCATTTCTGCTGCACAGGCATGTTGGCCAGTTTGCGATCGGCCACGGGCAACACGAAATAAGGTGTCTATATCGATAGGCGCTTGGCTGCCATCGGCTTGAGTAGCTCGGTGGCGATCTGGGATCACATTTAAGGTAGCACTTAGGGTTAATACTTGGTCGTAATAAGCAAAGTCGCCTACTGGAACTAATTCAACGCCGGCATCTGCTTGCCACTGCCAATGCGTTTTTTTTAATTCACTGGCGACCTGTTTCAGTTCAAATAATGAGATTTCTGCGCGCCAATAACGCTCAAGTGCAAACTTCAATTCACGCTGACGTCCAATGCGGGGAAATCCTAAACTTGAAATTTTCATGCTGCTTTCCTTTTCGTTGAAGCAAAATTTATAGCCATTTATGCAGAAAAACCCGCACAGGCGTCTGGACGTCTAGAAGTTTATTGTGCTACTCTGCTGTCAAGCAATCGAATTGATTTCATCGGCTAGTTGAGCAAGATTCATGTGGAGAGAAAATGATAGAGCTTAGACACCTTCGCACCTTGATGGCGTTAAAGGAAAGTGGCAGTTTAGCGGGTGCAGCTAAAAAACGATTTGTAACCCAGTCGGCGCTTTCTCATCAAATAAAAGAGTTAGAAACACGGATTAACTCAACTATTTTTGTTCGTAAAAGTAAACCGTTAACGTTTACTCACGAAGGTTCACGTCTGCTGAATTTAGCGGAAGAAATCTTACCGAAAGTGATTGCAACCGAATCTGATCTTAAGCGCGGTTTAGAGGGTGAAAGCCAACAACTTAAGCTCGGCATTGAATGCCACAGTTGTTTTCGTTGGTTAATGCCGGTTATTGAACAATTTAAACAATATGCGCCAGCAGCTCAAATTGATATTTCAAGTCGTCATTTATTTGATTCACTCAATGCGCTGGAAACGGGGAGTTTAGACATAGTGCTCACCTCTGACCCAGTGCCTGGACATAGCGTAGCTTATCAACATCTATTTGATTTTGAAGTAAAGTTAGTCGTTGCCAGTGATCACGCATTAGCGGCACAAGCCTTTGTAACCCCAGCTCAATTGGCAAAGCAAACTTTAATCAGTTACCCAGTGCCTTTAGCGCGTTTAGACATATACAAACACTTTTTAGAGCCCGCGGGTATTGAACCTGGTGAGCAAAAACAATGCGACTTGACCTCAATGTTATTGCAGCGAGTTGCCTGTAATGACGGCGTAGCTACCCTACCAACTTGGTCTATCCGAGAAAGTCAGGGGCTGAGTCTTACGGCGGTAAAATTAGGCGCAGAAGGACTAAAACGTCCATTGTTTGGCGCGTATCGCCGCGATGCCACGAATGCAAATTTAATTCAACAGTGGCTCGAGCTGGTAGCAAGTGAAGGTATAAATTTACAGCGGGTTGATTAATAAACCTCTTTTAGATAACACGCGTCGAAGCACAAGTCCTGGAGAATCAGGGTTTTGTGTTTGGCGTAAGTTATGGGCAATTAAAAACTCTTCGCGTAAATCGTCATCCAATCCTAATGCATCAAATGCATCAAGGGATAATTGTTGTTGCTGGTTATCAATCAGTGATTTTAATACTTTTAGTGACACGGGGCGAGACAGCTCTGCATTTAAATAGGCAAAAGCCGTTAATACAATCACCTGACCAAAAACACTAAATAATGCTAAGGTTTGCATTTCATCCGCATCAATTTTGATGTTATCACCGGTTTCAATCTGTTCACGTAACTGTTCTAAACAATCATCCGCAATCGTTTCATTTAAGGCCCAATAACCTTGAACCAATTTTTTGTAAGGTTCAGGGAGTTCATCAAGGCGTTCTTTAAGATAAAATGAAAATGCATATCGATAGATATTCACTTGGCCTAAACGAATTAAGCAATCTTTAACACTGCGACTTTTAGTCGATATCATTCCAGCTGAATGGGCGCTATTACTGCGCAATAACAAGTGTGCAGCCAATGCCGGATCAGCAGAGACTATGTCGATTACGATTCTAATATCAGCTTCGTTAATCAGGGCTTTTTTTAATGGAATTAATATGCCACGACGACCAATGACTTGCTCTTCATTGCTAATAATAGCTTTAACTTGAGTAAAAACTTGTTGCTCAAGACTCGTCATATCTATCGATTACCTTTTTTAAAATTAACACACTATTAATCAATTTAACGGTATATTAAAACGAAAGCCAGCGATAGTTCACTGGCTTTCATAAGTAATAATTTACTGGCTGTTGTGACTAAGACTTGATCAACTAAATTATCTAGAAACGATAACCCGCTGTAAGTCTAATTGAACGACCAGTACCTGAATAATAGCCACTGCCATAAGCAGAGTAATACCCTGTGCCGACATAGTCTTCATCAAGTAAATTATCAACACGTAAACTGGCATTCCACCCTACATAGCTGTAATTCAACGCAAGGTTGGTTAATACATAACTGTCTAACTTATCGCCAGTATTGCTGTTGTCGCCTTCCATGTAACGCTCGCCAGTGTAAACACCTTCAACAAACGCTTGCCAATGAGCAGATATGTCGTAACTCATATAAGCTTTACCAGAGTGCTTGGCCACCCAAGATAATGCTTTACCGTCGTTCTCGCCTTGAGTGAATTCTGCATCAATATAGTCGTACGACGCACCTAATAACCAATTCGTTGAAAGCTGCACATCATAAGCCGTGCTTATACCAAAACGACGTGATTTATCAGCGTTAACGTTAGCACCGCCACCATAAGGCCCATCAGTTCGACCACCTTCGTAAACAATCTCATCTTCTAATTCAAGTTGATAAGCATTGATCTTCAATGTTTGAGTGGCAGTGGTATAATCCCAACCCGCTTCATAAGAGCGACCCGTTTGTGGAGCTAACCCTTGAGTTGTCAGCGGTGTATAAGCTTGTTCATCGACTTTGGCAAAGCGGAAGTTATCATTAGCACGAACATAAAAACGATGTTCGCTGCTCGGACGATAATTAACACCAAACTCAAGTGCATGGGCGTCATTATCAATTTCAATACGGTTAGGATAAAGTAACTGATCGTACAAATCGTCAGTCACTTCCGAGTAACGGCCACCTACTACATAAGATAATGTCTTGGTAATAGGCACTGATGCTTGAACATAAGCACTACGTTGAGTCTGTTTATTATTGCGTTGAATAGAAGCCGTATCAAAATCTGCTTCACCTGTACTCACATCAATACCGGTGACCAAATTCAAGTCGCCATGATCTAAGTGATAATTGGCGGTCGCTTTAGGCGAAAAGCTTAATAAGTCACGCTCAATTCGCCCTTCACTGCCATATAACAGACTGGTGATTAACGTGTCAGAATAGGTTAAATCGGCACTCAATGCCCAAATATTATTTAACTGGTACTGATAGCCACTGCGTAATGCGGTGGTCATTTCATGAGTGAATTCACCCTCAGAAAAAGGAGCCACTTGACGAGGATTGGCTTCATATTGCGATAACGTTAGTGCACCTGGTACTTGACGATCATTATCAAAATAATTAACTTCGACAAAAAAGTCTTCTACGTCAGTTTGATACTGAATGCGACCTAAAATAGAACTGGTGTCATTGTCGTTATTGTCGCGGTAATTATCACTTTTGTTATAACTCGCCGCTAAAAAGTAACGCCATGCATCATTGATAGCACCCGAAATATCACCTTTAGCTTCATAAGTGTCAAAACTGCCACCACTGACTTGTATGCCACCACTGGTTTCTGTTGGTGCTTTAGTAATAATATTGATAACGCCGCCAACAGCTTGATCGCCATACAACACACCAGCACTACCAGATAGAATCTCAACTCGCTCAATTAAGTTAATTGGAATAGATTCAATACTCGGTGCAGCAATATCAATGTTATTCAGTCTGCGACCATCAACTAAAATCAGGGTGTTATTCGCCGCTTGCGAAGCAGAAAATCCGCGCATAGAAAATACTGTTCCCGAATTATTATCCGACACCTGAATACCAGATTGTCCACGTAATAAATCGGTTAAGTTAGTCGCGCCGCTCATTTGAATGTCAGCAGCATCAATCACATTGACGTTGGCAGCAATATTTAATGGCTTAGCAGCATTACGACCAATAACCACTAGGGTTTCATCCATGCTGATTGCTGAAGATGAAGAAGATGTAGCCGCTGAGTCTGCTGCCATAGCATTCACACTGACTACACTGAAGAATGCACTTAATAGCAATGCAATTTTTGTTGGTTTAGTACCCATTTACCTTTAACTCCTGAAAGGAAAAATGGGGCAAAAGTGCCGCAATATAGATGACGACTGTTGGCAAATCTACAGATCAATTCTTAGGGTATGCCAACAAGCGGTATTATATTACATTTCGAGATCTGCCCACCGAAATCATCGAAATCACCTTTAAGGCCGGTCTCCGGACTAAGGCTGTGGTGCTAAGACCTCAATGGCATAGCACGCGCGAGTCTAGATGATTAACGCAATCGAGTTGCGCACCTGACTCTCACCAATCACCGTTGCGGGGGCAGTACCAGACTTGCACTGGTTTCCCGATTATCCTGCTGTGGGATATTGACCCACGGCAAGCACCATAAAGATTGACTCACTCACCTCAACGCTGATTTAGCCTTTAGGTGAGCGATTAAAATAACATGAGGCTCAGCTCAACATTAAAAAATATGTCTTTGGTTATGACAAGCTTGTATTAAGTCACTGCGTGCTAAACGTAACCGTCTGCGCAGTAAAATAATAACGCGGCGATTATAACGGATCCTAAGGTGTACTTCATACTTACAAAAGGTAATCTCACAGATAATTCAACTTAATGATAAATAAACTCATAGATTGCTATGGTCTTAAAGACCAAGCGAACTGGTGAGCACACATTTACATTCGTAAACATCAAGATGTAAAGTTGAAACTTGGATACAAATAAGTGTAAATGAGATCTTCGGGTTAATGTTTAACACCGAGAAAAAATGATTAGGGCTGGGTCATAAACTGACGATAATTATCGATAGTGATAGGTGCAGTATCAGGAGTAAATATGTCGGTACGAATAGATTTATGAATAAGGTAGACATCATCGTCGTCACTTATTACCGTAAAATAGCCCATTTCACCTTGTAAAGGGGATATAAAAGACGTTTCAATCACAGCTGAAGCGCTATGAATATTAGGCATACTGGTACAGCCTAATAAACCATGCACAGCCTCGAGGCCATCCACCTTAGAACTGCCGAGCTGTTGATAAATAACCTGCCCTTGGCAATGTTGTCGATAAGTGTCAGCCATTGAATTTAAAAATTGTTCTGGTTCAACGTCATCGGCTAAGCCCTTAAAGCCTTGCATACAGACTAAACGAGACCAATTATTTAACGACTCATCACTAGGAACAAACTCAGCCATGGTCATATCACCACGTTTTTCATTAAAGGCAAGCTTCCAATCCAATGGTGGTAAAAAACCAAACTTCGCAGACAGCTTTGTCAGTTGCTGAACATCATCAGACATCACAGCAGTAGCTGATGAATGACCAACTTCACCAAATGTCATGGGGATTTTAGAGGTAGCAGATGCACTACTCGGGAACAGGAACAATATCCCTATGCACCCCGAGCAGCCAATAATTGCAGCAATCTTGTTCATCCAAATGAATCCTTATTTGGTCAAGATAAAGATAAGTTGATCGAAACCATTCTAATTGAGCATATCCTATCCTGAACATACAAAAATTGAAACTTATCTATAACATTTACATCTTGGATAACATATTAATTAAACGTTTCGTCATCTTCAGTATCATCTTCGGCGTCGAAAAGTTCTTCTTCGTCGATAGCTGATTCAGCAGCAATGGCCGCGGCTACGCTTTTAGCTTTAAGGTGTTTCTCAGTTTTACGCTTGTTACGATCAGCTTGCTTAGCTAAAAAACCTTGCAGTGATTGCTCGCCCCATGCAATGGCTTCAGCTTCTGTGGCAAAACCATCTTGTCTTTTTGATACTATGGTTTTAGTCGCTGTCATACGACGAGTAATTTCAGTTTTCCACGTGTTTTCAATTTGAATAACACGTAAAGCATACTTTTTGCTATCGCTCATAATCTATTCTTTCCTAACTTAAGGTATCACAGGCTTAAACCCGTGAAATTTCAGCCGCGCAGTGTACTCGAAACGCACGAGTTTGGGCAGCTATTTAATGGCTGTTTTTTCAGCTTATTCAAAAAACTTATCCAGTGACAAGGAGAATATTGCCACTGGAAAAGCAATGATGAATAAAATATTGCTGCTACACCATTATTGTTTGACTAATTGGTTGGAGCCAACAATCATCATTTCGCATTTATGGCAGTCGAATACTAACTTCAATTTATCTTTGCCAACATCTAAAAACATCGGATCAGCTTTAATACCTTCAACTTCTTTCGGGCATAGATTAAAGCTGTAGCGGAGACAATGTTTGGTCACCATTAACGGTGCATCATGTAACACATTATTTTTTTCATAGGTGTCTTCAATTTGAATCACCCCATGTTGATGATAAAACGATTTGGCTTTTTCGTTGGCCACATTGGATAAAAAGCTCAATGCTTTTTTGTGGAAAACGCGCCGTTTTATCATGCACCCAACGCTCAGGTCGTTGGTAACTGGCAACCCTTGCCGCCATTAATGCACTTACGGCATCGCGGCGTAACTCATTGACCACAGAGGCAGGTAAAAACCACATGGTTTGTGTCAGCAAATTAATCTTATTCAGCACAAAGTCACTACTGCCAAGCTTACTAAGTTGTTTTTTCAAATTTTCAGCGGTTTTAGCTTGATCATTAGCAGGAGCTTTATCGCACACTAAAGTGACGGTGGCACTAATATTATGCACATCGGTAATCGTTAAGCCTACGCCGTCATCAGTATCAAAGAATTGCATATCGACAGCAATTTTACGGCTAGCTGAATCTTTGTTGAGGATAGCTTCGAACTTATGATCAAAGTTTCGGAACATCATCACCCCAATTTTAAGATCTTTGGGCACTTCAGTTAAATATAAAGTGTTGCCCTCAGCGCGGTTGATGCGTACACCAGAGAGTTTATCGTCAGACAAACGCTGAGTTTCATAATGCTCAACAAAGAAACACAGACCATCACCATTGTTAAAGTGAATGTCTTTACCACTTTCACTGGTATCGATTTTAATAAAGTCTTTACCGACATGAGTAATTCGGCCCACTTTTTCACCAATAAACTTAGGCGAACTAAAATGCTCAATCGCCTCGGTCCGTTCATTAACAAAATAATCGGTTTTACCGCGGTTAAAGCTTTTATCAGGATCGGGAGTAAAATTAAATTCGCAACGACCATGAGAGATAGATTCAAGATCGGCACGCTTGGCAATAATTGCATCAAGCTGCTGGCGATAATGTGCGGTAACATTCTTAAGGTAAGTAATGTCTTTTAAACGGCCTTCAATTTTAAACGAGCTAATACCCGCATCAATTAATGCCTCTAAATTATCCGTTTGATTATTATCTTTTAATGACAATAAGTGCTTATTTTCGGCTAAGACCTCGCCTTCACGCGTGGTCAAATTACAGGGTAATCGACACATTTGTGAACATTCACCGCGATTAGCACTGCGATTAGAGTAAGCATGACTTAAATTACACAAACCACTGTAGCTGACGCACAGAGCGCCATGAATAAAGAACTCTAACTTCATTTTTGTGCTGGCTGCGATATCACGAATTTGGGGAATATTCAGCTCGCGGGCTAACACCACCTGAGAAAAACCAACTTGCTCAAAAAATACCGTTTTTTCTGGGCTGCGGTTATCGGTTTGGGTGCTGGCATGTAACGCAATAGGCGGAAGATCAAATTGTAACACCCCCATGTCTTGCACAATCAAGGCATCGACACCCGCTTCATAAAGCTGCCAAATTAGCTTTTGGGCTTTATCAAGTTCGTCATCCATTAAAATAGTGTTTAAGGCCACAAACACCTGGGCATGATAACGATGAGCAAATTCTGCTAAGCGAGCAATGTCTTCAATACTGTTGCCAGCATTGTGACGGGCACCAAACGCTGGGCCACCAATATAAACCGCATCAGCACCATGACGAATAGCTTCAATACCATAATCGGCATTTTTAGCGGGGGCTAAGAGTTCTAACTGGCGCTTTACAGGAGCCTCTGGGGTGAACAATTCTACAGAAACCATAATGTTAACTAAATTTCGCATCAATTCGGATAAAAAAGTGCGCCAACATACTAATATTATCGCATTGACATAAGTATGTTGACGCACTCGCATAGTGCTTGTATTTTAGCAAACTTTACCCAAAGTTCTAAGTAAATTCGTTGCTAATAACCGCGATAAGCTGTGCAGCATTACGCTTATAAAAACAACTCTTGGATGTTTTTAAAGTCAGCTTTGCCTTCAGCAATTTCTTGTGGGTTTAAACCAGACACTTCATGTGGGAACACTAACCAATCTTCAGATGAATGAATGAAATATTCTGGTTTTAGGTCCACTTTGGTATTTTTCGGTTTGTAGTAAGGGCAGGCAATACGGATATCCGTTGGCATGTTCAAGCGCATAAACTTTCTTAACTTACCAATAAGCGCATCAATGCTGCGCCCTGAGTCAAAGACGTCATCAACAATCAACAAACCATCACTGGCGTTAGCGTTTTCAATAATATAATGCAGACCATGTACTTTAATATTTTTATCTTGCTTATCGGTTCCAATGCCATAATAAGAAGAGGTTCTCACCGCGATGTGGTCAGTTTCAACTTTCTTAAAATCGAAATATTCTTGTACTGCAATACCGATTGGAGCACCACCGCGCCAAATACCCACAATAAACTGTGGTCGAAAGCCACTGTCATACACTTGTGCAGCGAGTCTAAATGAATCTTCCAGTAGTTGTTGCGCACTAATAAAGTGTTTATCTGTCATTGGTTAAGCCCCCGATTATTTTATTGCGGGGAATTTTATACCAAATAAAGCTTTCTTGCCTGTAAGAATAGTAATTAATTGATCAAGGTAAATAAAAAATTTAACCGCTTCATGAAATCGCAATACCCTATTATCAACCAGTGGATGCTGTCCATCCTCGCTTGATTGAATCATTTGCTCGGCGCCAGATTACCAAGCACTTAAGCATTACATTCAGGTCGAGGTCCAGATCGCCAAATAAAGCTGCATATGCAGGCTCAAATCGACATCTCTGCGAGTATAAATCTACTTGTGATTAACAACGGCTATGGCATAGTGTGGTTTCATGATAAGTAGAATTTATCGCCAATTCAGGATGAATACACCACCATGTTACTCAATAAAACCTTACACTCGGCCCATGCTCCTGAATGGGACGATACAAATAAAAGCAATCAAATCAATGCAAATAAAAGTGATAATCCGCTTATATGGCCTGTGCTGAGTTTATTGCAGTCAACTAATCAAAGTTGGAAAGTGCATCATTTAGCCAGCGAGTTGCAAGCCAAAGGGCTAATGCACAACCTTGATCCGTTACCGGAAAAAGATCTTTTTAAACGTAACTTTTTATTGATGAATGCCTTGTATGAATTACAAGATATATTAATGCCCAAACAGTGGTTACAAGTTAAGGCAATGGAAATCCAAATATTTAGGATTATTCCGGCCAGTGCAGATGTCCAACATATTCGCGATGGTGCATTACGCGATTACTATCTCGACTGGGCTAATTACGATGCCAGCGTTAACGTAGTGCGAGAAATGCTCGAGTCGTTCTGGTCAACTTATAAAGAGTATATTGGCGTTAATATCAAGTTAATGCATGTGGGCCAAGCCTTAAAAGTGTTTGAACTGGATGAAACTGCTACCGATAGAGACATCCGTAAACAATGGCGTAAGCTGGCGCTTAAATGGCATCCAGACCGCGATCAAGGCAATGCTGAACGTTTCCGTGAAGTGTGCGAAGCATGGCAAACTCTAAAAGAGTCACTCTAGTCTGCAAACATAATTACCAGCTAATGGCTTAACTGCACCTTTGTATAAACCATTAGCATAACGACAACGTCGACAGTATCTGTCCCTATCATTCATAGTACTGTGTATAACGAGTCCACATTAACATGTTGAGCGGCGCATTGACTGTTAATCGCCAACGCTTACAGCACTCAATAACATCAACAGAGCGGAATAATCCCTGCAGCAGAAACACATCTTTTATTGCCACCTCATCACATCATCTCGCCACATGATTCAATTGGCTCACTTCAATATCCGCAGTTAACCTCATAAAGCACGCATCGGTCACGAAATTAGCGCCTTTTTAAGTGATGATTTAAGTCATAATTCAGCTTAAAAACTTACCCTATTTAACTAAAGCAGATAAGTCTATTGCTCGCGATGACTTGCCATCCACATTGATTTGAGGTTTACATGATTAAATATTTTGCCATTACACTGATGCTAATAACAGCCTCATTTAGCACACTCGCCACACCGTTTATTGCCGGTAAACATTACACTCAAATATCGAATAACATGGTGACCAGTTCACCTAAAATTACTGAGTTTTTTTCATTTTACTGCCATAACTGCTTCAACATGGAAACTCAATATCTTCCTGAAATTAAAGCGGGATTAGATAAACAGATCAGCTTTGACACCAAGCATGTAGACTTTATGAACAGTGACTTAGGCACTGAAGTAATGCGTTCACTGGCTGTTATTCACCAGGTTGGTCAAGCAGACAAACTTAACCATGCAATGTTTAGCGCTATTCAAGGCGATGCAGGTGCTAATGGCCATGATCATAATGCTCAAGGTCACCAGCATCAATCACAAATCAATAGCCGTGAAGACATTCGAAAAGTCTTCAGCCAATTTGGCATCGATGCCGCAACCTATGACAACATCGCCGACAGCAGTAATACCGAGAAACAATTAGCCTTGTGGCGCCAGCAACAAACACTATATAAAGTGAATAGCGTCCCCACCTTTATCGTTAATGATAAATACGCTATTAATATGAATGAGATGAATAGCTTAGACCAACTAATTGAATTAATGAATTTTTTAGCTCTATCGAAATAAAAATTTACTGCGAATCCTTAATCGAAATACAGATTAGACCTAACACTTGCAATAAAAATGGCTATCAATTGATAGCCATTTTATTTACTCACTAAACTCACAGTGCCAAACTCAGACTGAAAACCTAATCAAAAAAGTCACGTAAATGCAGTAGTCCAAGTAATGCATGCAGCAGTAATACCGCCACAAAGCAGTCGGCAAACAAACTGTGATAATAACGTAAACTCAGGGCGTACTCACCACCTTGGGTCAACCACCAGCCAACACCTGTCACAGACACCAACAACAATAATAATAAACCTATGCCAGCAATCACGCTCAATAAGCCTTTGCCACCAGAATGAGGCAACTGGCCTTGAGCCAAACCGCTTATGTCTTGCCAGCACTGACGCCATTCGCCAACAAGCCAAGGAAAAAACTGCCGCCATTGACCCTGACGACAAACATGAAAGCTCAGCGCCACCGCTAATAAAGCACAACACAGGCCGCCATAAACATGCCAGTGATTCCACCCGCTGCTATTAGGGGCTAAACGACGCCCGATTAATATCCAAGGACTAGTAGCAATAAGTAATACGCTTAATCCGCCGGTTATCACATGCAGTTTAGTCGCGATAGAATCGAATAATTGCGATAGCCTTGTCGCTCGCTTCATCCATTATTCCTTAATGATCTGCTGCGCGAATTGATCCACTTTTTGCCAATCAGTAAATTCTACCTTAGTGTTGGGGTCGGTAGGACCTTTGGTTAGCCACATTATAAAGCGAATAATATTTCGATCTAATGCGTTGTAACCTTGGTAATCTAAATTACCACCAAATACCTGCAGCAACTTAGGTTGCCATGCACTTTGACTTAAAAACTGTTGCATATAATTGTTGGTTTGCGGCGTATTTTTGTGGGGTTTACGCGCCACTAAACTCACTGAAAAAAAACCACTGGGTTTACTTTCTAATTCCGCTCGATGGGTTTCAATAAATTGGTACAACGCCGGACGATGTTTGCCATGACGAATACTGGCACCAATATACACTTTATCAAACAAGGCTAAATCGGGAGCATCATCCAAAGGGGCTACCGTCACCTGCTGATCTTGGCTAGCGAGTTGACGTTGTAAATACTCACATATTTGTTGAGTGTAACCATGCACACTAGAATGGATCAGTAAAATCTGACTCATGCTGACCTCTTATAGAAATCATTTAAAGTAATACAGTATCTTAGACCACCGATGACAGAATTTACATGAAACAGATCACGTCATCATGATAAGCAATTCACCTAATATGCACTGCCTCAATGCAATGTGAAGTACTTCGCAGAAAATCATCGACCAGAAAACCCCAAATAACCAAGCTTGTGTCAGATTTATCATGGCAAATGAATCATGGACTGATAACCCCAAACGGCAGGCAAAATACAGTTCACTTAGAAAACTATTTTATGTCACTATAGATGGATAAACTTAGGGATAAGAGTTTCAACCATGTCAGACACATCACTTACACATGCTGCCCCCATTTCGATCCAACGAACAAACCCACAACACCTCCTGCTGTGGATGACCTTTGTTATGTCGATGGTATTCGCAGTTTGGCAGGCATTACTCAATAATTTTGTGATTGAACGCGCCGCATTCACCGGCGCCGAAATTGGCTTATTGCAGAGCCTAAGAGAAATACCAGGATTTTTAGCCTTTACCGCAGTATTTGTATTACTGATGATCAAAGAACAAACCTTTGCCTTATCATCTTTGGCTTTATTGTGTATTGGCGTGGGCATTACCGGCTGGTTTCCCGACGTGATTGGTCTGTATTTAACAACGGTATTGATGTCGATAGGTTTTCATTATTTTGAAACCATCAATCAATCGCTGACATTACAGTGGGTTGATAAAGCCGATGCCCCGGGATTTATGGGAAAAGCGTTAGCATGGCGATCCGCTGCGGCGCTCGTCGGTTACGGATCAATTTGGCTGATCATGAGTTGGCTTAAACTTGACTATATCTGGATGTACAGCATCATTGGTGGTTGTGGCTTGCTCATGGTGTTTATGATGGCGGTATACTTTCCACGTTTTGCTATTGGCTACATTCAGCACAAGCATCTAATCATGCGAAAACGCTACTGGCTGTATTATTTACTGACGTTTTTTTCTGGTGCGCGCAGACAAATTTTTATGGTGTTCGCCGGCTTTATGATGGTTGAGAAATTTGGCTATTCGGTGTCTGAAATCACCGCCTTGTTTCTGATTAATTACCTAGTGAATTTATTGTTTGCCCCAAAGATTGGCCGCTTTATTGGTCGCATAGGGGAACGTAATGCGTTAATTATTGAATACCTTGGCTTAGTGCTTATTTTCAGCAGCTACGCTTATGTCAGCGATGCCAATATTGCTGCGGGTTTATATGTAATCGATCACCTGCTTTTCGCCATGGCAATTGCAATGAAAACCTATTTTCAAAAAATTGCCGATAAACAGGATATTGCCTCAACCATGTCGGTAAGCTTTACCATTAACCATATTGCCGCGGTGATTATTCCAGCGTTATTAGGTATATTGTGGTTAAGCTCGCCTAAAGCAGTATTCTTTATTGGTACTGGGTTTGCCCTATGCTCGCTCGCATTAGCATTCAATGTGCCGCGCCATCCGGTGCCGGGTAAAGAAGCCTTATGGTCTCCGTTGACTACAAAAAACTAAACGATTCAACATAAATGTCATACCCAAAAATACCTGGCGCAAACGCAAAGCACTGAGAGGATGAGTGATGGCTGATATTGATGTAACTGAGATACAAGATGACAACACTCAAGTGTCTGCGCGCAAAAAAACCTTATTGCTCGGACGCATTATCGGTTTAGCCAGCGAAGACGATTATCGTCCGTCTACCGCATCCGTTGCAGAACGGGCGCAATACCGTCAACGCAAACAACTTAGCCAACATCAAACTAATCTTGAGAGTATTTTTGCATTAGCACTTAACTATACGCCATCGGATGTGACTGGAGTGGAGTTAGATCCTGATTGGCGTTATCAATTTTTTAAGATGGCAGAACAGATCCATAATCGAAAAATGCAAGATTTATGGGCCAGAATTTTAGCCAGCGAAATCGTCAATCCAGGCAACTTTAGCCTTCGCACCTTGGCACTGTTAACACAGTTAACCTTTCGAGAAGCACAGATATTTGAAAAAGCCTTAGGCATGTCAGTTAAAATCAACACTGAGCCTAGGTTTAAATTACTTAGCAGTTATCGTATTAACGGCGGGATAAAACAATATTTTCGCAAGCACACTCAAACAAACTTTGGCCTGTCGCAATTTGGCTTACCTTATTCGAGTATTTTAACCCTAGTCGATGCGGGGATTTTGCATAAAAGCGAATTTGAAACAGGGTTACTAAGCAGCAATGAAAACATTCAGTTAGCAATGTCTAATACTACCTTGACTCTAAAGCCTAAAGATCAGCACTTATTATTTACCTATTATCGCTTTACCAGTGTAGGTGATGAGTTGTGCCAATTAATTCAGGCCAAAAATGACAATGACTTTATCGATGCGGTTAAAGTTATGTTAGCTAAGGATTTTATCGTTAGTAGTTAATATTTTTATAAAGGTGTGCATACTTAGCTTTATGTTCGCTAAATAAAAATTGGCGCAATATTTCACGCGACTCACCTTCTGCACTAATCTTTGCCGCCATCACCCCATTTTCAGTCCTGACAGGTTCAAACAACATATCTAGATGAACACCATTAGGTAAAATCAATTGGGTTAAACGGGGCATTTTAGTGTTAAGTTCTTGCGGCACCTTAATGGTCATACCCGAGCTAGACAGAGATAACACTTCAACGTATTTCTCAGTGTCATGATCAATCACCTTGATATTTTTAACATCATCTAGTCGCCAACTGCGTTCTCCGCCTCGCATATCAATCACTTCTGGGATCCCCAATTCTGGAGAGAATTGTCCAAGATCATCTATTGTTAAGGTCAATGGAAACCATAAGCGATAGTAGCTTATTTCAGCGAGCAAAGTGAGTTTGGCATTTCCCAAAATATGCGCAAGCACTTGGGGTACTTCAGTTGCGACACTTAACGAATGTTTCGATAAAGCGTTGTCTGTGCAGTCATCTGCCGGTGAAAAAACATCACTGAAATAAGCAAGTTCCTCATTTGATAAAGTTGTCATAATCTAACCTTGTAGCACGCAATAAAACCCTTGTTATAGTAACACCTTAGTATGACAGCGAACAATCTTTAACCAAAAACCAACTGTGTGGCCTGTTAAACATTGGCCTGCCGATGGTAAAAGCATAATCAATAATATAGGGGTAACTGAATGAAAATAACCGCTGCAGCAATAAAAAAGACGAACTGAGTTCGTCTTTTAAATGGATACGCATTAATGATTAACGATCGTGTTCAGCTTCGATTTGCATCGCTTTTTTAAATGATGCATGGCTCATTAATTGCTGATAATACTTTGCAATATTTGGATATTTTTTCAAACTCGCCATTTTGGCCAACAAGCTCCGCAATAAACGACATCATAATATCTGCGCCGCTAAGACTGTTGCCAACTAAATATGACTTACCTTGCAAACGGTCATTAAAGTAACTGATGACTTTTGCGGTTTCAGCATCGGCATATCCACCGATAAAGCGAGTTTCAGCCCCATCCATTTTAACAAAGATCTTCAATAATAATGGCAATGCAGCAGAACTTTCAGCAAAATGCATCCATTGTAAATAATCAATATAATCTGCAGAACCGGGTGTCGGCATCAGCTTATCTGCACCGTAGGTTTGAATTAAATACTCAGTAATCGCACCAGACTCAGCAATAGTGTAACCGCTGGCCTCTAATACTGGAGATTTACCTAAAGGATGAACTGCTTTTAACGACTCTGGCGCTAAAAATGTGCTTGCATCACGCTGATAAGCAACCAGCTCATAGTCCACGCCCAATTCTTCTAACAACCAAATTATACGTTTTGAGCGTGATTTATTTAAGTGATGTAATTTAATCATTAAGCCGTCCTTGTAATGTTGGTGATGAAAAGTAAACCTAATGAACAACTCACTGGGTTTACTTTTATCAATCTACTTATTTGTAATGTCGAGTTAAGGTTAAGTATAACAACTCAACCAAGCAGCTGATTAGCTTAATAACGCTAACATTTTTTCAGCCACTAACTCTGATGATGCAGGGTTTTGACCTGTGACTAACTTACCATCAACCACGGCATATGGATGCCAATCGTCACCCTTAGAGTAGGTTGCACCATTTTCCTGCAGCATGTCTTCAACTAAAAATGGCACTACATTGGTTAACTGTACCGCTTCTTCTTCGCCATTAGTAAAACCGGTAACATTTTTACCGGCAACAAGTGGCGTTCCGTCTGGCTTTTTAGGGTATTTAAGCGCTGCAGGAGCATGACATACCAAACCTAAAAGCTTTTCTGTTTTGTAGCATTGCTCAATTAACGCAATAGAATCTTTGTCGTTCGCTAAATCCCATAATGGACCATGGCCACCAGGATAAAATACTGCGTCATATTCTGCTACGTCAATTGATGCCAATGTATGAGTATTGGCTAACAATGCCTGAGCTTTTTCGTCAGTAGCGAAACGACGAGTTGAATCGGTTTGAAAATCTGCTTGATCACTTTTTGGGTCTAATGGTGGCTTGCCACCCTTAGGTGAAGTCAGTACCACTTCAACACCCTTATCTGTAAATGCGTAATAAGGCGCAGCGAGTTCTTCTAACCAAAAACCGGTTTTTTCACCTGTGTCGCCTAGTGTGTCGTGAGAGGTCAATACCATTAATACTTTCATTGTTATTCCTTAAATAGTGTAAATTTATTCGTAATCACTCAGATTACAGAGGATTGTTTACTTTAATGACAATCTTGCCGAAATTTTCGCCTTTTAGAAGCCCAATAAAGGCTGAGGCCATATTTTCAAGACCCTCGACAATTTGTTCACGATACTGAATCTTGCCTTGTGCCAACCATTGGCCCATATCTTGGGCAAATTCTGGGTAGCGATCGCCATAATCGTCAAAAATAATAAAACCTTGCATCTTAATGCGCTTAACCAGCAAAGTGCCCATTAATAATGACAAACGATCGGGACCATCAGGTAACGACGTCGCGTTATACTGAGAAATTAAGCCACAGACTGGCACCCTAGCACTGGTATTGAGTAACGGCATCACAGCATCAAATACTTTGCCGCCAACATTTTCAAAATACACATCTATGCCATCATGGCAATGTGTTGCCAATTGCTGTGCAAAGTCAGGCGCTTTATGGTCAATACACTCGTCAAAACCGAGTACTTCTTTGGCATGGCGACATTTTTCAGCGCCACCAGCAATACCTACAACGCGGCAACCTTTTAATTTAGCAATTTGACCAACTGTTGCACCAACAGGACCAGTGGCCGCGGCAACCACAACAGTTTCACCCGCTTTGGGCGCGCCAATGTCTAATAACCCCATGTACGCAGTAAAACCGGGCATTCCCATAATGCCTAGAGCATAAGAAGGATGAGTAGGATTGTCACCTAATGTCATTAAGCCTTCGCCGTTAGACACTAAGTAATCTTGCCAACCACCAAATGATAATACCCACTCACCCACTTTATAATCAGGATGATTAGACACTTCCACTTGTGATACCGCGGCGCCAACCATGACATCATCAATAGCAACCGGCTCGGCATATGATTTGGCATCATTCATACGGCCACGCATGTAAGGATCAAGTGATAAATACACCGCACGCAATAAGACTTCACCTTCGCCAGGCACTGGTTTGTTAACGGTTTCTAAACGGAAATTATGAGCAACTGGCTCACCTTGGGGGCGGCTGGCAAGAACAATACGACGGTTTTGAGTGTTCATCTTGTATCCTTTAAATGACATAGGCACCATCAGGTGGTGCACGAGAAGACAATATGACCTAAGTGATTAGCAAATGTTAAAAGCTATTCATACCTGTAATACATATCAGCTAAACACTGATACCATATACAACCAAGGTCGACTAATACGTTTCTTTTACTTAAATTGATCAGCCTAAATACCACCAACCATTTTGCGAGCTAAGCACTGATATGAATAAAAACAAACCCATGCTACTTGAGAATCAGTTCTGTTTTGCTGTCTATTCGACGTCATTGGCAATCGTGCAGCTCTATAAACCTTTACTTGACTCTATTGGGCTCACCTACACTCAATATTTAGTAATGCTAGTGCTTTGGGAGCAAGATGGTTTAAGTTTAAAAACCTTAGCCAGCAAACTTGGGCAACAATCGGGTGCATTAACTCCAGTCATCAAACGCCTTGAAACCGATGGACTGCTTAAGCGTATTCGCGAGCCTAAAGACGAGCGAGTGCTATGCATGCAATTAACCGAAAAAGGTTATCTTCTCCAACCTCGGGCCCAGCAGATCCACGAATGTATTGTTGAGCAATGCGGTATCGACCTTGCTGAACTGAGCGATCTAAAACAACGGCTGGATCAATTTAGACTAAAACTGTCTAAGCATATTGAGTTCTAACTGACTTAAGCACTCAAATTGACAGTAAATGTGCGTTGCTTGAGATACATGATAATCACGATAACTAATTGTGTGCAACTTAAATTAACAATTTTTAAGATCTATTGTTGATTGCGTGATGCCGCCGCATTGGCTGATGCGATTAAATCGGCTTAGCCATCATACTGAAATGATCAATAATCACATGCAATTAGGCTACATTAACACTATTACGGCCGATATTTTTTGACGAATATAACGCTTTATCTGCACGCTTAAACATATCGATAAAAGTGTTGTCTTGGGAGTCTAAGGTTGAAATACCTATGCTGATGGTAA
The DNA here is from genome assembly GCF_021560015.1 of Shewanella vesiculosa. NCBI lineage: Bacteria > Pseudomonadati > Pseudomonadota > Gammaproteobacteria > Alteromonadales > Shewanellaceae > Shewanella > Shewanella vesiculosa. The sequence continues at coordinate 2,577,773 of NZ_CP073588.1, forward strand.
TACAAGGCGCTTGCTGTTGATCGTATTGTTGCTGAGCTTTTCGTAAACGCTCAGCCAGTTCATAAGCAGAATCAATATTAGTATTGGGTAATATAATGGCAAATTCTTCACCGCCAATTCGAGCCAATATATCCGACTCACGCGCATGTTCATTGCATATATCAGCCACCCGCTTAATCACCTCGTCGCCCACTAAGTGGCCGAAGGTATCATTAACATTCTTAAAAAAATCAATGTCGATAATCATAAATGACAGCGATTCAACATAGCGCATTGCCCGAGCAAACTCATGGTCACAGAATGCATTAAACGAACGACGATTATAAAGCCCTGTTAATGGATCGCTATTGGCGAGATGTTCCAGTTTGGCACGTAGATTATATTCTTCGGTGATAACGGTAGAAATGCCAATTAACCCCATAAGCTGACCTCTTTTATCATATAGAGGCTGCTTAACTTCATGGTAAACATTGGTCTCGTTTTCATCCTCTACGACAAAATCATCAGATACTTTACGCTGAAGCGTTAACACCTTATGGTCATTGTGTTGCAAAACATCCGCCACTTCAGAAGTGAAATAATCACTGTCTGATGTCCCTTTTAATTGTTCAAGGGTAACGCCAAAATAATCTAAAGTGAGTTGGTTACAATATACATAGCGGCAATCGGTATCTTTGACATAAATATAAGCGCCAACGTGATCGAGGATTTGTTCATAAGAATTGATAAGATGTTTTTGTGTTTTTTCTTGTCGATACTCTTTCAAATTAGCAAACAGCAATAAAGCGATCAAAGCCAATAAGATAAAAACTAATAACGCGAGAGTATCAATCGACATGAGCATTCCTTAGCTACAATCAACATCCGTATGAATTCATTATTGACGCCTTGAAGTGGAAGAACCTTCTACAGGTTTATAGTGAAGAGTACTGTATAAACACAATTGGCTATTATGCGAACACTAACGCTAAAAATCAAATAGATTATGCCCTTGTTAAATAACTAATTGATTTTTAATTATTAAAAAAATAAAGCTGCGGCATTGTGGCTATTTGAACCATCATTGTGCCGCAACAAGTTAGCACTAGCGTTTATATATAACCCCGGCCTACATCACAAAAGGCAGATTAATTCCTTGGGCAGCATGGGCATGGCTGACAACCTTGCGGCCTAATACATGGGCCGTATCGATAACCTCTTTAAATTCATCATCGTCCATTTGCTTTTAGTGTCGGCGGCATCTGCGTGTATTGACAGCGATAACACTAAATCTCAGCGCTGCAAGGTGATTATGGTTCATTGTAGTTCTGTTATTATTTTTAAATTTCTACACGGCTAAAAATGCTGATATGTTACAAGTCATCACAGCCTCGGGGGTTGGATTGAAAGCTTAGCTTACTAATAATAAAAAAAGAGACATAATCCAATGAGAATTGCAATTTATGGCGCGGGTTCTACTGGCTGCTATTTAGCCGGCCAGCTGTGTTTGTCTGGTTTTGATGTTAGCCTCATTTGCAGGCCGACGATGAAACAAAACATTATCGCCAATAACGGTATTACCTTAAGTGACTACCAAGGCTTTTTACAAACCGTCATGCCACCAGCCATTATCACTGATATCGATCAGGCGCCAATTGACATACCATTTGATGTAATTTTCGTCACCTTAAAGTGCCACCAGGTTAGCAGTATCGCCAAGTCATTAATCGCGATAACTCACAGCGACAGCAGTATTATTTTTATGCAAAATGGCCTCGGCAGCTTCGACAGCATTAACCAGTCTCTAAGTCACTGCAATCTGCTCCAGGGCATCACCCCCTTTAATGTGTTACAACAGCCCAATAGCCGTTTTCATAAAGGTACCGAAGGCGTGTTTACCTTACAGACAAACCATCACACACAGGCAATTCAGGCAGCAATGATTAAACAGGGTTTTGGCTGCGACTTGCATCAAAATATGCTGCCAATAATTTATGGCAAGCTATTGTTAAACCTTAACAATGCATTAAATGCTCTTAGCGACTTACCCATCAAACAGCAACTCAGCCATTATGCTAGCCGTCGGCAACTGGCTCGTGCAATGACAGAATGGTTAAACGTCTGCGAAGCGGCAGACATCGAACTGCATCAATACACTAAGGTTAAACCTCAATGGTTACCGCTAATATTATCGCTACCCAATATGTTATTTACATTATTAGCTAAACAGATGCTCGATATCGATCCCAAAGCTCGTTCTTCTATGTGGCAAGACATCAAGGCGAAACGACAAACCGAAGTCGATTTTATTAATGGTGCTGTAGTTAAAATTGGCAAAAAATATGGCGTAAAAACACCGGTAAATCAATCGATAGTAAAACAAATAAAGCAGTTAGAACAAAGGGATTAACTCAATACATAGGTGATATAGTTGTCGAGGTAACGATTGTTTTGCGGTACAATTTAATAACAAAAATACAACTGACGTAATCGCACAATATAATAAAATGTGCACAAATAAAGACGAACTCTGATAGGCCTTTTGACTGAGCTTAGCTCTGGATGAAAGTGATCATGGAGTGACTTATATTTGGCCAACATTAACGTGATTAACGCATTGGAAATCAAACATGAGCAACAGCACTTTCTTTTTTGGTGATTGGCAAATTAATCCGCAAAGTAACAGTGTTCAATCGGGTGACACAATCCGCACCCTTGAACCTAAAGCCATGGATGTATTACGCCTGCTATGCCAACACCAAGGAGAGGTACTCACCCCAGACGATATTATTCGTCAATGTTGGGGTGACATTGCCATTGGTGATAATCCACTGCATAAAGTGATTACCCAACTGCGTAAAGCATTAGGCGATCAAGCATCTAATCCGCAGTACATAGAAACCATCCGTAAACGGGGTTATCGCACCATCGCCAGTGTTGAATTTCCTGTTGGTCAGCATGCTAAAGTCACCCCCGCACAATGGCAAGGCGCCTCGCCTTTTCCGGGCTTACGTGCATTTGAAACCAACGACTCCAGCGTATTTTTTGGCCGAAGTGAGCAAGTTAACACCTTATTAAATCGCATCACTAAACAAGTTGAATTCGGCCGTGCCTTCTGCTTAATCCTCGGCCCCAGCGGTACAGGTAAATCATCGCTCATTAATGCCGGTATCATGCCTAATTTGATGTCAAAAAATGGCTTTAACGGGGTTGGCGTCATTGATAATGCCAACCTGGATTTAGCCGATGTGACTAAAGACCGTTTAATTATCGATATCGCCAGTGCCATGCTCGACTGGGAAATCAATGACCAAACGGTGTTTTCCGATTGCAGTGCCGAAATGCTGGCAAACACATTGCAAAACGACATCAATGCCGTTATTGAATATTGTCAGCTAGCTTTAGCTAATCATTCATCCATCAATGATGACAATACCCCAACATACAGTCGGCCCCATTTTTCATTGTTTATCGACCGTTTAGAAATCTTATTAGCGTCGCCATTATTTACCGAATCCGAACGCAACAATGCATTAGATATCCTCGAAACCCTTGCGGTTTCAGGAGTAATATTAATTATCAGTGCTTGCCGCAATGACTTTTATCCTCAGGTAGTAAGTCACCCAAGCCTAATGGCAGGCAAAGCCAATGGCTCACATTTCGATTTATCCGCGCCAACTCGAGCAGAGCTGATGCAAATGATCCGCTTGCCGGCCAATGCAGCTAATCTTACCTGGACACTCGATCCCGATACCGCAATGCCGCTGGACGAAATACTTTGCAGTGACGCCGCCTCAAACCCTGATGCTTTGCCCATGTTGCAATACACCTTGCAATCATTGTATTTGAACAAAGATGATGACAACCAATTATTGGTGTCGGTATACCATTCGCTTGGGGGGATTGAAGGCGCCATCGGTAAAAATGCTGAAGAAGTGCTAGGCCAATTAAGTAACAGCGAACGCGCTGCACTGCCGAAAATACTGTCGATGTTAGTCACCCTCACCGAAGACGAAAAATCAATCACCAGCAACACTGCCCGCTGGAGCGATCTCAGTAGTGATGCCGAGATAAACCTCGTCAAAGCCATGGTTGATAACCGCTTGTTTGTCTCGCATCTGCAACACGATCAAGCCTGCTTTAGTATTGCCCACGAAGCGCTATTAAGGCGCTGGCCCCGTGCGACAAAATGGATAACCGAACACAGCGACAGTTTAGCCATTAAAAGCCGTTTACAGCATCAATCTAACCGCTGGTTGGCCGAGTCAAAGAGTAATGCTTATTTACTAGCAGAAGGCAAACCATTAGTAGAAGCAAGCACATTGCTCGATAACCAATTGTTTAGTTTAGAGCCTCAAGAGCTGGCACTCATTCAAGCCTCAACCAAACAAGCCAATATCGGCCGCTGGCGCCGCCGCGCAGTTATGCTAGCCCTTGTGGCACTGACACTCATTTCAGTCGCCATGAGTATTCGCAGCATTGAGGCCGAAACCCAGGCACAACAAAAACGCCTTGCGGCAGAAAACTTACTCGGTTTTATGGTCGGTGAGTTCGCTGACAAAATGCGCGGTATTGGCCGCATGGACTTGCTCGATGGGATCAGTAACAAGGCTCTGGAATATTTCAGCGATTTTTCTGCCGACGATGCCAGCTATTTAAGCTTTGAAGCACGCTTTCAGCACAGCCAAACCTTAGAAGCCATGGGCGAAGTGGCTTATTCTCGCGGCAATATCGACGAGGCCCACAGCGCCTTAATCGCCGCCCGTGAGCGCATGCTGCCGTTACTCGAAATGCAACCGCAACACCTCAGTTTACTCAAAACCTTAGGTGCCAATGCTTTTTGGCTCGGCCAGCTTGAATACGATAAAAGTGATTGGCTTGCCACTCAACCATGGTTCGAACAGTATTTAACATACAGCCAAGCCATGTATCAATATGCGCCAGGCGATAACGATGCGCTAATGGAATTGTCCTATGCGCAAAATTCTCTTGGCTCGATATACATGAAGCAGCAAAACTTTACCGATGCCCGTGAGGCATTTGAGCAATCATTACAACTTAAACTACAACTGTGGGACAAAGATCAAACCAATAGCCAGCTAATAGCTGATATTGCCAATGCTCGTTCATGGCTTGCTAGCGCAGCAACAGCTCAAGGTGATATCAACGCGGCAATCAAAATCCATCAGCAAATTCAGCAGCAACTGTCAAATCAAGCATTAGAAAAACAACCTTATTTACTGGATAGATTATCGAGCAGTTATCAAATACTGGCTAATTTATTAAATTACCAAGGCCACCAACAACAGGCTTTTGAAAAAGCACAGCTTAGTTTAGCCGCAATTACCGATGCCCTAAAACAAGATCCTGAAAATGATATTTGGAAGTTCCAACAATATTACGCTTACCTAAATATGTTGGCATTCAGTACTAAACCCATTGAACAAACCATGGGTCACAGTATTGACTCATTAGCAACCATGCTTGATGAAGACATCACCTTAAAAACATCTGCTAAAAAAATGGATGTGTGGGCAACATATCAACTGGCTACAGCAAATTATTTAGCATCACAAGGATTATTGTCAGATAGCCTAAACTATGCCCAACAGGCAACAACTTCTTTTAAGCAATTAATCAATGAGTTTAAACAAAATTCTTATTACTTAGCTCGATTAGCCCAAAGCAATATGTTAACAGCAACATTATTTACTCAATTAGGCCAACCACAACAAGCCAACTCTCTGTGTCTGCAAACTAAAAAACAATTGGCACTGATTGTCGACAAAGATAATGAGCCCAAATTTACCGTCCCCTTCGCTCTTGCCCTCGATTGCCTCGGTGAACTTCCGCAACACCCTGATTTAGTTCAACTGCTAGAAAGTTCCGCCATAACCGATTATAGATTTACCCCTGTACCTAAACCCTAAACCCTAAACCCTAAACAAAAAGAAAGTATGGAGAATAAAATGCCTAATACCCAAGGCCAAGCAACATTTTTTAACCTCACCGTCACCCTAGGCGACAACAATGTACCAGTATTTACTTACACTAACTTTGACGGCTCCCCTGTATGTGGCAATGTGGTCATTAATCAATACAGTACCATCTCTTACCAGCTAATTGATAAAACTGGTAAAGAGCTAAAATTTGTTGGTGCGGCCTTCACCACTGCTTTTGATAAAATTATTGATGCCATCACCATTAGCAGCGATGGCACATTGATTCAATTAACCGATTTAGATGAAACCCCAGGCAATACCGGCTTTCAATTTGTGTTATCGAACACCAGCAATACTTTATTGATACTCAGCCCAGACCCTGAAGTGATCAACCGCGAACATAATTAAATAAGTAGAAGAATGATAAAAAGCTCAGGCTTGCCTGAGCTTTTTATCTCGTCCAACATAACTAAACCAAGCAATAGCATAACGATTGCTAAAATGGCTGGTATTAGCCATTAACAAACAGTAAAATTATCATTTTCAAGATTAACTTATTATATTTAAAAGGAATTAGCATGAAATACTCTATCTCTTTGGTATTTGCAGCCATAGTGTGTGCCTCACCAGTGATTAGCCAAGCGGCAACACAACAAGAAATCGATTTAGCACTGGCTCCCGTCAAAAATAGTGCACAACTGCAAGTGGTATTAAGCGATGCGTCAGCGTTAGATGCCCTCGAAGATAATTTACCCCTCTTCCTCAACAGCGTAACCGATGCACAGCAGGGCGCTCACGACGGGATTCATTTTGACAAAAGCGTGCTAGAAAATAATCTAACCGCAACTGAAATTTATAAAATTCTGGCATTATTTGGTCAACAAACCAACATAGCCCAATATCAAGGTGCCGAAGTCGTTAACGATACTGACCGCTTATTATTAGACATATCGACTTCAGCATTACCATACTGTGATGCTGCCAACCCAATCGACCTAAGTGTGATGATGGACAGCAGCAAACAAGCGCTATTCAGCTACGCTCAAAATGACGTTACTTGCGATGGTAATGTTGAGCTAACCGAAAACACCACTATCACGTATCAACTGGTCAACACCGCTGAATCTCCACAAGGGTTACGTTTAACTGGTGCAGGCTTTGCCAACCCGTTCGACGCACATATCGAAACAGTAACCGTTAGCGAAGACGGCCAAGCAATATACTTACAAAATAATATCCAAAATACTGGTGTCAGCAAGTTCCAGTTCATTTTCGCCTCTGATGAAAATACCTTATTATTACTCAGCCCTGATCCACAAATTGTTAATCGCCCAGACTAAATATTAAATACATCTAATATTAAAGCTCAGGGCTATCCCTGAGCTTTAATATTGTTCAGCCTGATAAACTAACCAATAGCATAACGATTGCTAAAATGGCTGGTATTTATCCAGTTGCGATATCAACAGTGGCCGCATAATGAAAGATAATAAATGACTTTTCACTTTATGATCTGAGTTGTTGTGTTCGATATGTTATCCAGTAATAAAACCCTACTTGGGCTTTCCTTTTGCCCGTTCACTGGGTATAAAACACCATTATTCTCCAATAGCGCAGCGAGCAAACTGCTGCTAAATAACGCTCTAAACACTAGCCAATGACGGCCCAATATCTGTCACAATCACAAGCAAATATTGCCGTACAACAGGCTATTCCCGCTAAGAATATTATCGATTCCAGGGAGGAAAACCTAAAACTCAGCAATAAAATTAAGTCGCATCTCAGGTACATGCAACATAATCCACTCAATCACAACACATTGAAAAAATAAAATGTGGATTTAATAAGTTACAAATCAATAAGTTAAAATCAGAAGATTACCGAAAGGTTAAAAGCTCCCATTCCTAATAGAGTGTTTGACATCAACAAGGGGTTACCAACACCAAACGCTTGAGGAAATGCACCATGTTTACCAATGATAAATTAACTGAACTCAATGACACGATTTCTCGTGTGACTAAATTAACAGACTCATTGTCTAAATATCCTAACGCGGTAAAAATACCACTGCGTGTTGAAGCTGAAACCCTAGCCGACTCATCATCGACGGCGGTGATGTTTGATGCCACTTCAGCAAACCAGAATGGCAAAATGGCTGTAGTAGATAACTTACAAATTCGCACCTTACTCAATGTGATTAACGCGATTTCAGAAGCGATATTTGTGATTAACTCCGCTGGCGTTATTGAGATGATTAATCCGTTAGGCGCTAAATTATTCGGTGCCCCAGCTGAAATGTTAATTGGTCAAACCTGGACCGATTATCTACAAAGTCCTTTTAAAGATGAGTATCAATCTTTATTTGACCTGTGGAACAACGCCAGCGATCAAAACAACAAAGTGACTCAGTTTAATCATGGGCCTAAAGAAATTATCATTAACCGCGCCGACAGCACCTTGCTCGAAGCCGATTTATCATTGTCATGTTTACCGTCAATACAAATAGGCTCGGAGCCATTATTTATTGGCATTATGCATAACCTGACTTCGCACAAAGCCGAATACAATAAACTGCGCCACTTAGCGCATACCGACAAATTAACCGGTCTTGCCAATCGACATGCTTTTGATGATGCCCTGCAAACCAACTGGAACGACAGCATTAATCACGACCAACCGCTGTGTTTAATCATTATCGATGTCGATTATTTTAAAATATTTAACGATCAGTTTGGCCATGTTAACGGTGATAAATGTTTGCAAAAAATTGCCCAAGTACTGGCAGACGTGCTCCCCTCTAACAATGCCATGGCTGCCCGTTATGGTGGCGAAGAATTTGTGGTTGTTTTACCTAACAGCAACCCGTTAACAGCAGAATACATAGCTAAAAACATTCAACGCCGTATTAACCAGTTAACCTTTACCGACATAGGGTTACCTGCACAAACTAAAATCAGTGTTAGCCAAGGCATCGCCTGTGAACGCAGTGGCCAATACCGCACGCCAACCGCACTGGTTTGCGCCGCAGACACAGCACTTTACCGCGCTAAATCAACCGGCCGTAACCGCATCAATATGAGTAGCTAACGCTAACTGAATAGTAAGGTTAAGCACAAGCTTGGTAAGCAGCAATACCACTGTTTGCATTGGCTTGCTGAGCAAGTTGATACTCAATAGGCGTGGCAAAGTGCCCATCCCAATGCTGTAATTTAGGCAACATGAGTCGATGCCATAATGGCGGAATAAGCGTAATAACAAAGGTACTAAGATAGCCACCAATCATTTGCGGTGCCTGTGGATATGGCAATAATTGATGATAAGGTAATTGCCCTTGAGCATGATGATGCGAATGGCGGGTTAAATTAAACATCGCCCACGAACTCACTCGTTTATTTGTATTCCAAGAATGGTGCGCCTGTACTGGCGAATTAACGGCTCGCACTAAGCCATAATGCTCCATATAATTAACTATCTCTAAGGTCGCTTTAGCCCATAACCCCATTAGCACAAAAAAGCTTAATCCCTGCCAACCCGCCAGCCAGAACACCCACAGCATAATGACTAAGCTCATGGCATAGCCTCTTAACGCTTTATTATGCCAACTCCATACAGCAAGCTGCTTACGCAACAGCCTTTGGCGTTCAATATGCCATGCACTTATGTTGCCTTTAATGGTCGATATAACAATGTGCGCATAGACATTACGACCACGAGGCGCAGTGGCGGGATCGTCCAAGGTACTGACATATTTGTGATGCCCATACACATGCTCAATGGCAAAGTTAGCATCAAAGCTAAATGCCAATAACCAGCGACCAATCAATAATGACACCGGCTGCCAAGTTCGATGAGTTAATTCGTGCCCAGTAATGGTGGCCATTACCCCAACCACTAAGCCCAAATAAATCACCATCACCCCATACTGAACCACGCTGGTATTTTCACGCGCGAGTAACACATCATAACCACTAAGACTGCTGACCCAAGCCCCATATTGACCAATATCTTGACTGGCAAATTGCCAGCAGCACACAAATACCAACATCACGGTTAAGGGCAACGCCAGCCATAACTGCCACGTCAGTATGGCTGTAAAGCGATAGCTTGGCGCTTGCACATCATCACCAAATATCATATCGCCGCCTAAGTACACCGCTACCCAAATAGCAAAACCCATACTAATGTACGACTCACCTAAAGTAATACTGGCAATGGCGATCAGCGCCATAAGGTGAAGCGACATAAACTTAAGGTACTTAAACATCAACATCTCCTCACTCTTGCGGTTCATCAGCCAACTGACGCTGAAGCAGATTAACCTTAATATTAACAGCAGATATTGGCATGCTTTGACACGCCAAAATCATTCCTTGAGCGATTGCTTTGGCAGACAACACATAAGCACTGTCGGTTAATTGTTTAACCTCACCGGACACTAACTGGCACCGACAAGCGCCACAACTGCCAACCTGACAATGATGGGGAAAGGCAATATTGGCTGCCAGTGCCGAAGTTAAAATAGTGTGTTTTACGCTGGCTTGCTCAACCACAAGGGCGTCATTAATGGTTAAGCTCACTGCTTTGGCGGTAAACATCGACAACATATACAGTCCTTTAAAGGTTAAAGGTTTACTTTACGCCAGCAGACAAGCTAGCAAAGAGGGGTAAATGGACATAAAGGGGTCATTAATAGACAAGCACCAACAAATCCGTTACAACTGATAAACAGGATTGCTATAAAAGCCATTGATAAGGATGCTATGCAGCCACTGCCGATTTTTTACTTAAACCAAGTTTACCAACAGCTGCGCCAGTGGGACTGTAATGTTAATATCTGGCTAGCTCATAATGGTATGACACTTGAGCAATTACAAGACCCGCACTATCAAGTAAGTTTTGATGATTATCAACGCCTAATCGCCTCTGCCATTCACCTTTCGGCCAGACCAGACTTAGGTTTACATGTGGGTAATCGTATCGGTATTAACACTCATGGCATGATGGGATTTGCCATACTTAACAGCAGCACTCTCAAACAAGCCATTGAGACATTAAAGCAGTTTATTAACACTCGTACGCCGCTGGTTAAGATAAGCATCCACGAAACGACCAAGGCTTTGGTTGTTACCCTTGAAGCAGTTCAACCACTGGGCATGATACAGGAACCCTATATGGATGCTCTTTTAGTGACCCTGACTAAGTTATTACAACAACTCACGCCGCAATCGTCGCCATTATGCCAGGTGAATATCAGTTTTGCGCCACCCAGTTATTGGCAGCAGTACGCAGAATTATTTAAGGCTCCGGTTCATTTTAATCAAGCTAAGACCCAGCTAATGTTAACCCTAGCATCAATGACACAACCTCTTGATATGGCCGACCCCAGCTCATTTATGCAAGCTAAACAATGGTGTATTAACGAACTTAAGCAGCTTAACGGTCAACAAAGTTTGAGCGACAAGCTATACCAGTATTTACTGCAAAGCTCGGTGCCATTGCCAAGCTTAAGCGACACTGCAGCGCATTTTCACATGACACCTCGCACGGTACATCGCCATTTAGCCCAACAGCAAAGTAGCTATAAAAGTATTGTGGCGTCGGTCAATCATCAGATTGCCAAGCACTACTTGTCACAATCTCAAGGCAGTATTAAACAACTTTCCTATCAATTAGGCTATGTGGATGTGGCTAATTTTCGCCGAGCATTTAAGCGCTGGCAAGGTACCACGCCAAGCGAGTACCGCCTGCAGCAAAAAGCGCACCCTGCAATATGAATGTTAAGATGATAAAGTCTGGGTTGCTCATATGACTTGAGCAGCTTAAAACCTATGCTGATATCTTTTAATGTAAATAATGATCAATAAAAAAACCCTTTTTTAATTTGGCTACGTTTACACTCTTAACAGACCCATTTAAACCTGTATTTTCACAGCATTAAGCTAACCATTAGCGGAGTCATCAATGAATAAAACTTTACTTACCAGCATTATCTCTGGCGCATTATTTACCTTAACCGCCAGCAGCAGTTTATCCACGGTGCAAGCGGCCGAGCTTAGTTTCGCAAATATTGAAACCGTGGGAACCAGCACCATAGAAGCGTCTGCAGACATGGCTATCATCAATGTTGAAGTATTAGTCGAAGCCGATAGCGCTAAAGCGGCTAAAGATCAAGCCGACCAAGCGGTCAGCCAATTTATGCAGCGTTTACTCAAAGCGGGTGTTGATAAAAAACACATTCAAAGTGCTAATTTACAACTCAACCCACAATACATGTATGTGCAAAATGAACCACGTAAGCTAACCGGCTATAGCGCAAGTCGCCAAATGACGGTCACAGTAGTGGATCTGAACAGCTTAAATGAATTACTCGACAGCGCTTTAGTAGAAGGCATTAATAACATCAGCAATATACAGTTAAAATCCAGCAAAGAAGCTGATATTATTGAGCAAGCACGCCAAGCTGCCATTGTGGATGCCAAGCAAAAAGCGCAATCGTTAGCTAAAGGCTTTGGTGAAGAAATTGACGGAGTATGGCAGGTGAGATACTTTCCGCAACAATCAAATCAACCAGAAATGTACCGCGCCAGCATGAAAGTAAGTTCAGATGTCGCGCAAACTTATCAGCAAGGCCAAGTGACAATTAGCGACAGAGTCGAAGTGGTATTTAAACTGAAATAACCACTGTAATAGCCACAAATACAACGGCAACAAATACTGCAGCAACAACAAACAGGCTCAACGGCATCCGTTGAACCTGTTTCAATTTAGCGCCAGCGAAACCATTAACGCATCCAACTGTTTAACATACAGAACAGCAATATAAAAACCTCACCAAACCCGTCATCTCAACAAGTTAAAAAACACTCCAAGCAATTGTTTAATAGCAATTAAATTTATGAGTTTCATTTATCTTCATTAAAAATGATCTAGGTCACAATTGAGTATCGCCCAGCAAATTAAACTGGCTACATTGTATATGGCTATTGTAAATGGCTGTTAATACGACTAGGGAGGCGAGAAAAAAGTTATCAAGATGGACCTGCATGACTGACAGTTCTCCCCCTCTATAGACACAGTCGATCTGCGCTTTGGTCGCTCAATAAAGCCCTCATCGTCGTATTCTCAATGGCAGCAAAACCTAGCCAGTGACTCAACCAATTAGAAGGTATTGCAATGATAGATATCACTATCGACGGCATATCGTTACCGCTGCCTCAGGCAGATAACTTATTAAAAGCTGCCACTGACGCCGGTATTAATATCCCCAGCTTGTGTGATTTTTCTCACAATCAAGCCAAACAGCACTGTAACTTATGCCAAGTACACATAAAAAATAATGATGGCAGTTTACGATGTGTTCGCGCATGTGAAACGTCGCTTGAAGCGGGTTTAGAGGTGATAACTCGGTCGAGCGCTTTAAGCAAAATCCGTCAAGATGCACTTAAGCATATTCTCAGCGACCATTTTGCCGATTGTGAAGCCCCTTGCCAAACTGCCTGTCCTGCGGGCGTTGACGTGCAGTCTTATCTGTATCATATCGGCAGAGGTGAGCATAAAGAAGCGGTCAAAGTCATCAAAAAAACCTTACCTATGCCACTGTCAATTGGCCGTGTCTGCCCTGCTTTTTGTGAAGCCCAGTGTCGCCGAGGGCTTGTTGATGAACCTGTGGCGATTCGCCAATTAAAACGTCATGCCGCAGATTTAGATTTACATGATCTAGAGTCTTATGTACCACCAAGAGCACCGGCAACCAATAAGCGTATTGCCATTATCGGCAGTGGCCCTGCGGGGCTAACCGCCGGTTATTATCTGTCTAATAATGGTCACGATGTCACGATTATGGAATCAGCAGCCAAAGCGGGCGGCTGGTTACGTTACGGCATCCCAGAGTACCGCTTACCCAAAGACATTCTGGATAAAGAAATTGAACTACTCACTCGCAACGGACTTAAGATACAAACTGGCGTAGAACTCGGTCGTGACATCAATCTACACGATTTAGTCGCCAATTATGATGCTGTTTGCCTCGCCATTGGCGCACAAAAAGCGGTGCCAATGAATTACCCTGGCAGCGATTTAGCAGGCTGCTATTTGGGTGTCGACTATTTACGCGATTATTGCACCAACAAAACATTAATCACTGGCAAAAAAGTCGCCGTGATTGGTGGGGGCAACACCGCAATAGATTGTGCCCGAACCGCTGTGCGCGATGGTGCTGATGTGACCTTAATCTATCGCCGTAGCCGCGATGAAATGCCCGCAGAACCCTATGAAATACATGAAGCCGAAGTCGAAGGGGTTAAGTTTCACTTTCTTACCAATCCAATTGAAAACCACAGTGATGACCAAGGCCGAGTCAAGTCAGTGACGTTTGCTAAAATGGCACTCGGTGAGCCCGATGCATCAGGGCGACGCTCGCCTAAAGCCACAGATGAAACCTTTGAAGAAGCTTTTGATACCGTTATTGCGGCGGTCTCAACAGGTAGATTTAGACTTTTTTAGACCAACCAGAAAACCAAATCGACACCGGTCACCTTGCCCTCACCCGCTGGCATACTTTTCTTGGTTGTGAGCAAACCATGTCTGCAGGAGTGGAGAAACTGTTTGTTATTGGTGATTCTCGCACCGGCCCAGGAACCGCCGTGGGTGCGGTGGCCGATGGCCGAAAAGCCGCTGAAGCAATTGAAGGATTACTCACAGAGGGGTTGACCTGTCATTTACAGCCTCAAGATTTTAACTCAACAAAAGCCGATAACACGGCATCATTGTCTGCTGACTTATACCCGGGCACAGTTAAACGTTCGCGACTAAAAATGCCTGAGCTAACGCAATTAAATCGCGCACTGAACTTTGGCGAAGTTGAGCTAGGCTTCATTGCCGATGAGGCAATAAAAGAAGCTATGCGCTGTTTAGAATGTGCTTGCCAAGCTAATACCGCTTGTCAGTTACGTGACTATGCCACCGAATATAAAGTCGATGGCAAAACTCTAGACCAAACCCAGGCGCGTAAATTTAAAGTCGATAACAGTGCACCTTTTATTACTTTTGATGCCAATCGTTGCATCAGTTGCGGAGCCTGTATTGACGCCTGCCATCAGCAAAGTGGTCATAATGTTATCGCTTTTGAAGCCAATAGCTATCAAGCACTTCCCGATGCTACAACCGCAGGCATTAACCGCAACGCCCCTCGTGTTGGCTTTACTGCGTCGATGAATGACAGCGATTGTGTGCAATGTGGTAACTGCGTACAAGTCTGCCCCACAGGTGCTTTGGTTGATGCCAGAGATAAAACCCAAGGCAGCGATAGAGCGTTAACTAGAACCTCAACAGTGTGCACATATTGTGGCGTTGGTTGCCGGGTTGAACTGCATGTCGACCAAAGCAAAAATCACGTTATGCGCGTCACAGGCGATACTCACTCACAGGTGAATGAGGGGATGCTGTGTGTTAAAGGACGCTCTGGATTTGATTTTTTAAACAGCCCTAAACGTCTTACCACGCCATTAATTCGTAAAAATGGTCAGCTACAACCCGCCACTTGGAGCGAGGCCATTCGCTATATTGCCGAGCAACTGCAACCGATTAAAGATGCCACTGGGCCAAGCAAGTTTGCCGCATTATCTTCGGCTAAATGCACCAATGAAGAAAACTATTTAATGCAGAAATTGACCCGCAGTATAATGGGTACCAACAATATAGATCATTGTGCGAGACTGTGTCATTCATCATCAGTTGCCGGCTTATCCGATACCCTTGGTGGCGGGGCCATGACCAATGATATTCCCAGTATTAAAGACTCAGATGTGATTTTTATCATCGGCTCCGATACCACCAGCGCCCACCCTATTATTGCCTCGCATATTAAACGAGCCGTCAATCAACACGGCGCGCGCTTAATTGTGGCCGACCCAAAGAGAACCACTATCGCAGACAGCGCCCATTTATATGTCTCACATAAACCGGGCACAGATGTGATGTTACTCAATGCCATCATGCAGCAAATTATCATCAATAACTGGCAAGACATGCACTACATCAATAGCCGTATTGAAGACTATCAATTGCTTAAGCAAGAAGTGATGAAGCCCGATTATAACTTAACCAATGCGGCGTTAATTACTGGTGTAAGGGCAAAAGATATTGCCACTATGGCAAAAATGATCGGCACCGCAAACAAAACGGCCTTGTATTACGCCATGGGCATCACCCAGCATACCTCGGGTTATGACAACGTGGTGTCTACCTCTAACTTACAACTACTGTGTGGCAATATCGGCATCAATGGCGGCGGGCTAAATCCGTTGCGCGGCCAAAGTAACGTTCAAGGTGCTTGTGATATGGGTGCCTTACCCAATTATTATCCCGGCTATCAAAAAATTAATGACCCGATTCATCAAGCTAAGTTTGCTAAAGCTTGGGGCAATACTTCGCTTGATCCAAACATAGGATTAGCAGCGACAGAAATCATGCAAGCAATTGTCAAAGGCAAAATCGATGCACTGTATGTTTTAGGTGAAAATCCAGTGCTAAGCGATCCGGATCAAGCCCATGTGATCGCTGCACTATCCAAAATCAAATTCATGCTGGTGCAAGACATCTTTTTAACCGAAACCGCCCAAATGGCTCATGTGGTATTACCCGCAACCGCCTTTGCCGAAAAAGATGGCCATTTCACCAATACCGAACGTCGGGTACAACAATTACGGGTGGCGTTAACTCCACCAGGAGATGCGCTGGTAGACTGGAAAATAATCCAAATGATTGCCAATAGCCTTGATGCAGACTGGCATTACCACAACACCAAAGATATTTGGCAAGAAATTAACCAGGTTACCCCGCAATACCAAGGGTTAACCTGGCAACGCCTTGAACACAAGGTAGATGGTTTACAGTGGCCGTGCCTTGATGAAAACCATCCTGGCACACCGATTTTACACACAGAGACATTTTTACGCGGCAAAGGCAAAATGATCCCGGTGAGTTACCGTCTCCCTGCCGAAATGCCCGATAGCGAGTATCCATTAACCCTGTCAACAGGCCGTTTGCTGGAACAGTTCCATACTGGCACCATGACGCGCAAAACCCCGGAACTGGATATTAAAGGTGCGCCCAGAGTGATGATATCGGTTTTTGATGCCGAGCAATTGGGTGTCAATAACGGTGATATGCTAACACTGAGCACTCGCCGAGGAGAAATAGAGATAGCCGCCTTTGTCACTAAGCGGGCTCAGGTTGGAGTATTATTTTTACCGTTTCACTTTGCCGAAGCGGCAGCCAATAAGCTGACCATCAATGCATTAGATCCGATTGCTAAAATCCCTGAGTATAAGGTGTGTGCGGTTAAAGCAGAAAAGTCACTACGGCCAAGTACAACGGGCTTAGCCTAACCGCTAGTGTCTTAGTGAATTAAAGCGCAGAACGCTTAAAAGCGAAGCCTAGATCGCTGCGCTGCTAGGACGCTACGCGGCGAGAGCCTATAAAATCTTAGCAGCGAAGCGACCCTAACAGTGACGAAGTCACGCCCTAGCAGTGACGAAGTCACGCCCTAGCAGTGACGAAGTCACGCCCTAGCAGTGACGAAGTCACGCCCTAGCAGCGAAGCGACCCTAGCAGGACGCCGTCTTTTACTTAACGCAATAACAACAATGGAATATGACTTTTACTGATCATCCGTGTGGTATTACTCCCAACAAAAAACTCACGAATACGTGAATGGCCATAAGCCCCCATGACCATTAAATCAATTTGGTGTGCGAGTTGATAAGCTTCAAGAGCCGTTTGCACCTCGCCCTGACAAACTGCGGTTGTCACCTCAAAACCAGCCTCAATAAGAGAGTCGGCAACTGAGGTCAATTCGATTAGCGCTTGAGACTGATTATCAGACACCATGACTAAATGACATTCGAGCCCTTTAAGTAGTGGGCTGCTTATCACTCGTTCAAGCACGGTTTTCGAGGTGGCACTGCCATCATAGGCAATCATAAAACGGCTTGGCGTTGTAAACTCAGCCATCACTACTAAAATTGGCTGTTTAAGGGTGCGAATAACACTTTCTAAATGACTGCCAATCGCTTGCGCCTGATCTTGATGTTGCTCACCTTGACGACCAATAACCACCAGTCTGGCATCGGCTTGCTGCTCCAATAGCGTTTCCACTAAATCCCCATGGCGCTGCAGTGTTTGCACCACCACTGAAGGTTGTGCAGCTACAATGCTGGTTTGAGCATCTTGGAGCATATATTTACCTTGTTCGAGCGCGAGTTTACTCATGCGTCCTTCAAGCTCAACCATTTCAGCCAGCAGATGCTCACGACTCCCAAGGCCAATATTTCCCGACAAATTTAACTCTGTCGGGTAGGCAGATTTATCCAATACATGTAATAACGTCACCGGGGCATGCAACTTCATCGCCGCCCACCCACTAGCATCAGATACCGCGTGCGTGGCTTCTGAACCATCAATACAGGCAATCACATTTGTCATCATTATTATCCTTTTATGCTGTTGCTATGGGCTTAGTGACCAGACATCATTTTTTCAACGTCTTCTGGTTTATCATGCACACCAAATTTATCGACTATGGTCGCGTTGGCGGCGTTAAGGCCAATTATCTCAACTTCAGTCCCTTCACGGCGGAATTTAATCACCACTTTATCCAGAGCAGATACGGCGGTAATATCCCAAAAATGTGCTTGAGATAAATCAATCGTCACCTTATCAACCACTTCTCTGAAATCAAATGAGTTACTGAACTTATCTGCTGAGGCAAAAAAGACTTGGCCAATAATGTGATAATGACGCCCGGTTTCTGCAGTAGTGTCGCAGCTTTTAACCACCATAAAACGGCCCACTTTATTGGCAAAGAATAACGAGGCAAGTAGCACACCCACAAATACCCCAATCGCTAAATTATGGGTAGCGACAACTACTACTACTGTGGCAACCATCACAAGATTGGTCGATAAAGGATGATGTTTAAGGTTACGGATAGAATCCCAAGAGAAGGTTCCAATAGACACCATGATCATCACTGCGACAAGTGCTGCCATCGGGATCATTTTTAACCAGTCCCCCCAGAAATACAATTAACACTAACAGAAAAAGACCCGCCGAAAATGTCGACAAACGCCCACGACCACCAGACTTAACGTTAATAATTGATTGACCGATCATGGCACAACCCGCCATACCGCCCAGTAAACCCGCACCGATATTGGCAATACCCTGGCCTTTACATTCGCGGTTTTTATCACTTGGGGTATCGGTTAAGTCATCAACAATAGTTGCTGTCATCATCGATTCCAATAAACCAACAACCGCAAGACCAGCAGAATAAGGCAAGATGATCATTAAGGTTTCAAGAGTTAATGGTACTTCTGGCCAAAGGAAAATCGGTAAGGTATCTGGCAACTGCCCCATATCGCCTACGGTACGGATATCTAATCCCATATACACCGCAAAAATGGTTAAGCCAACAATACATATTAAAGGTGACGGCAAGGATTTACCGATCACAGGGATTAATGGGAATAAGTAAATAATCCCCAGTCCAGCTGCGGTCATGGCGTACACATGCCACGTCACATTTGTAAGCTCAGGTAACTGCGCCATAAAAATCAAAATGGCCAGTGCATTCACAAAGCCGGTCACCACCGAACGCGAGACAAATCGCATCAAACTGCCCAGTTTTAAGTAACCTGCTGCAATTTGAAACAGGCCGGTCAATAACGTCGCCGCTAATAAATACTCAAGACCATGCTCTTTAACTAAGGTCACCATCAATAGCGCCATAGCGCCAGTCGCGGCCGAAATCATGCCCGGACGACCGCCGGTAAACGCAATCACGACTGCAATACAGAAGGAAGCATATAGGCCAACTTTGGGATCCACCCCGGCAATAATCGAAAAGGCAATCGCTTCAGGAATTAACGCCAGCGCGACAACAATACCGGCTAATAGGTCTCCACGGATGTTAGAGAACCACTCTTTTTTCATGCTTTGTATCATGTGTTTTACTCTGTTTTAATGTTAGCCAATATGCCAATAACAGATGTTAACGCCAGAAATATCTGCGCGCGTCAGCAGTGAAATTAACTCATTAATACGACAAAATGATATTGGATAATGATATACAACAAAAACTACCAACAAGGCAGCAATTACGGACGGATCTTAGCGATCCAAATAGGGGAGGAAAAACTAATGCGGCTTAATATTCATTACGGAAAGACAACCTCTTTAATATATGTACATTAAGCTTAAAATTTAATAAACGCGCACTGCATAAAAATGCAGCGGCAAGTATAAAGGGTTGCTTAGGTAAAATCAAAGCGTTTACAGGGTAACCCCACGGACACAGCGACTGAATGAGAGCCGAGTTAGCGCGGTAAAGTACCACAAAACTCAGCTATCACCTTTTAAGGCTCAACTGATAATACCCAACGCTATGGTGAAGAGGTAACCGCAATTTTTTCTGAGGTGAATTTGTTGTACGCAACGATTAAGCCGTAAGCCATTAATACTGAAACACACTCTGAAATAGAACCCAGTAACCGGAATGCTTCGTAAGCAGAGCCAGGAATTAATGTTGAATCAGTTGAATCGAAATTTAGTACGACTAGAAGCACAAATGGCAACTGTATCAAAGCAGCAGCCTTAACATTAAAGGGAGACCGAGGAACAATCTTCCTAAATATCAATAAAATAAACAAAGTTGCCAGCAGCCGAATCGAGGCATCATAACCCGCGATTAATAAGTACTCCCAGCTGTGACTATTCAAATCGGGCACTAATAGAAGATAATCGATTACCGGCGAATATTTTACCGATAGTTGAAATGCTAGTGAGTTCGCATATAACACTAAAACACTAGCGACTAAACAAGGTAAATACTTCATATATGCTGTCCATAGTCACAATATTGTACACATCCTTGCTAACGACTTGCGGTTTCTGCGCCTAAATTAACATCACTCTTTAGCATCAACACCACTAAATAGATCAAACCAAATAGCGGTACAATTGATAATACAGCGCCAAGCACACCAGCCAGAATCGGCGATTGTGTTTTACGACGACCAATAAAATAACTGATAACACCCACTACCAATGCGAAAATAACAATTAACTGACCAACCAGCGTTGCATTAACATTCATCAAAAACTCTCCTTGTTGTTTTATACCTAATACAGCCTAAATTACCTCTAGCAAACTGTTGCAAGGCATTCATTAACAAACATGTTACATTTACCCGCGATTTGATGTAAAGCAATCAATCTTATTACTTAACAATAAACCGTGAGGGATCAAGGGTGATATGCATAACAAGGTTTACATTGAGTGATATTATCATCGCTATAATCACACTCTAATTCCTCGCTAAACACCCCAGTAAACTTGCCATTTCGGACAATTATCGGTAGTTTTACAGCATTGAACGATGCAAAAATAATAACAAAGGATTACGGATGGGAAACATACTTTGGGTGGCCTCTTACCCTAAATCGGGTAATACCTGGGTGCGTGCATTTTTAGAAAATTACATTCAAAATCAAGATCAGCCAATCGACATCAATACCATGCACACCATTTCGACAGCGGAATCGGCTGCGCACCGTTATCGACCTTATTTACCCAAAGATAAAACGGCCACCACCGAACTAACTTTAGAAGAAATTAGTGTACTGAGGCCACAGGTTCAGGCTGATATTGCTCACCAAGCCAATGGCACTACATTTGTCAAAACCCA
The DNA here is from genome assembly GCF_021560015.1 of Shewanella vesiculosa. NCBI lineage: Bacteria > Pseudomonadati > Pseudomonadota > Gammaproteobacteria > Alteromonadales > Shewanellaceae > Shewanella > Shewanella vesiculosa. The sequence goes on from NZ_CP073588.1 coordinate 2,599,443, forward strand.
CAACTACTTGGGCGAATATAATAGCCAGCCACTGCATAATTCGACGGTAACATCAGGGGCAATTTATGTGGTTCGTAACCCGCTAGATGTGGCCATTTCAATGGCCAATTACTTTGATTACACCATAGATGAAGCCATAGCTTATATGGCAGAAGAAATGACTGGCACACCAAATGAAGTACCACATGTGCCGCAAATCATTACCTCTTGGTCTATGCACGTGTCTAGTTGGACCGCCGATGATGCTTCAAAGTTGATTTTACGCTACGAAGATATTTTGGATGACCCCAAAAAAGCCTTCAGAAAAGTGGAGTCATTTTTAGGCTTGAAAAAGGATCCTGTTAGATTAAAAAATGCCATTAAGCACTCTTCTTTCGCACAACTAAAAGCCCAAGAAAATAAACGCGGCTTTGTAGAGAAACACGAAAATGCTAATGCCTTCTTTAGAAATGGTGGCAAGCATCAGTGGAAAACTAAACTCACGACTGAACAAGTGCAAAAAATTGTCAACACGCATTACGAACAAATGCAGCGCTTTAAATATTTGCCTGCTGGTATGAAACCATTATAGAAAATAACAGTAGGATAAATAAGTCACTTATGGCTAAATCATCCTTATAAAAAAACGTCCTATGCCATCTGGCATAGGACGTTTTTGTTATAGATTCTATATAGTATCTCAGCGCTTAACTAGGTTTACGGTAAGCCATAATCAGCAATACAATGCCAGTGAATAAAAACGGTAAGCTTAACCATTGTCCGGCACTGAGTATTGATTCATGGTAGGCCGCTTGACTGACTTTAACGCTTTCAATCGCAATACGCGCACTAAAGACCGACACTAAAAACACGCCAAATATCGCACCGTGCTTTTGCTTCATATTGGTATATTTATAAATGGCGTAAAGGCCAACAAATATCAATAAATAAGCAAACGACTCATACAGTTGCGCAGGGTGACGCGGTATCATATCTATCCGCTTAAAAATAATGCCCCATGGCTGCGTGGTTGGATCACCTATAATCTCTGAATTAGCAAAGTTCGCCAAACGCACAAAAAAGCCAAATATGGCAGTCGCGATCGCTAAACGATCAAGTAAAAATAAAAACGGTAACTTCACTTTGCGCTGGTAATAATACAAGGCCAATATCGCCCCTAGTCCACCACCATGGCTGGCAAGTCCCCCTTCCCAAATGGCGAAAATTTTCAACGGATGTGCCAAGTAATAACTCGGATCGTAGAAAATACAATGGGCTAAACGCGCACCAACAATAATGCCGACCACACAATAAACCAGCAGGTTGTCGAGAGATTCAACATCTAAACCCTCTTTTGTGTAAATGCGCTTCATCACTTGAAAGCCAGTCGCAATCGCTAACGCAAATAATGCCCCATACCAATGAACCTTTAACCCCATGAACGAGATCAGCACAGGGTCAAGATCCCAAATGATGTGTTCCAAATTACCTACTCCAATTGCTGCTATGTTTTGTCGCATTATGCTAAAACAACTTTGCCGCAGATGATACCCAGATACGCGACTCAAGAGAAAGTTTCATTAACTAATAAACATACAGCAGCCAAATAAGGTAACATTTACCCCTAAATGACCGTGTACCGAATGGATCTATAGAGTTGCAAATGATTGTAGATAAAACTGAATACCATATTGATGTAACTGAACATGGTACTGATGCTATCAATTTACTGGCACAAACCAGTGGTTTGAGTAAACAAGTGCTAAAAGATGCCATGCAAAAAGGCGCTATATGGCACAGTCACGGCAAGCAAACCAATCGTATTCGTCGCGCGAAAAAACCTCTGCAACCCGGAGATAAACTGCATCTTTATTACAATCAATATATTTTAGACGAACAAGTTGCTCCGGCAGAGTTACTGTTTGATGAAGGTGAATACAGTATTTGGTATAAGCCTTATGGTATGCGTTGCCAAGGTTCAAAGTGGAGTGACCACACCACCATCAACCGCTACGCCGAGTTGAACTTACAACCGCAACGCAATGCGTTTATTATTCATCGTCTGGACCGCGCTGCAACCGGTTTATTAGTGCTTGGACACAGTAAAAAAACCACTGCAGCCATCGCTAAGTTATTTGAAACACGTGCATTAGAAAAATACTATCAAGTGATTGTTGAAGGTGCATTTCCGAGCAAGCCCGTTACCATTGATAGCCCTGTTGATAATAAGCCCGCGCTATCACACGCCACTTTACTCACCTACGACGCTGCGTTGGATCAATCCAAGGTGCAGGTAAAAATAGACACAGGACGTAAACATCAAATTCGGATTCATATGGCTAGTCTTGGCCATCCGGTAGTTGGCGACCGTTTGCATGGTAATGGTGCTGAACATTGCCCCGATTTAGCGCTAACATCGTGTTTTTTCCGCTTTGTATGCCCCATCAGTCACAATCTAAAAACCTTTGAATTACCAGAGCATTATCGCCCAGCATTCACAACCACTTAATCAATCTACACGGAATCACATTATGCGTAGCATTATCGCGTTACTTTGCTTTAGTTTATTCAGCCAATACGCTATCGCGGCTAGTTTGCTTTTGCCCGACAGAACCGAAACGGTATTCGTCAATAATAAGGCATCACACCAACAGTCTAAGGTATTGCTAGACTCAACTCTGCCTAATGGTATGCAGCAAATAGCCTTTCGCTATCAAGCTCGTTACCGCGATAATGGTAGCCAAAATGACTTTATCTCTGACGTAATTGTCTTGCGCTTTAACGCCAGTGAGCAAGATTATCGATTAACGCTACCGCCAATAAACTCAGCGGCAAGTGCCAAAAAATTTAATCTAAAACCAGCCATAACATTAACCGATAGCAGTGGTAACACGATTGCATTTACCCAAGATAAATTGATTAAATCAGGCTTACAAATTGGACGCGATTTTGTCCAAGAAATGGCTCAATATAATGCTTCTGCTGCCATAGCGGCTGTCGCGTCTAGCACTGTAATCAACCCATCACTTAATCCTGTATCTGGGGCAACCATAGCAAGCGATCACAGTAGTCAGGTCATTAGCCCGAGCGCTGACGTAATTGAAGTTACAGCTGAAGATATCACCCAAGCAGAAGTGATGAGAATGCTGGATTATTGGTACCAAAAAGCCAATAACCAAACTCAAGCAGAGTTTAAAGCCAAAATAAATCAATAATCCTGTATCACTATGATTGCTGAAGTGGATCTTGCTAGTTTGACTCTTGATAGTTTGAATCTTGATAGCGCAATGATCAGCTGCTTGAGCCCCGCATAAAGGCAACGCGATTAGTTAATGGCAAATGTCATTATGTTTGAGCGCAAATATCGGCAAACTTAGCATTGAGTAAGCATTGTAAATCGGCTGGGCTTAGTGAAATCTCTAAGCCTCTTTTGCCAGCGCTGACATAGATACAATCGAACTGCTGCGCAGAGGCGTCAATCACTGTCATTAAACGCTTTTTTTGACCTAATGGGCTAACACCACCTAATACATAACCGCTCGAACGCTCTACTGCTAATGCTTCTGCCATGTGGGCTTTTTTAGCGCCCGCAGCTTTAGCGATTAACTTCATACTCAGCATCGACGATACAGGCACGATGCCAACCACCAGCGATTGATTATCCACACTCACCACCAAGGTTTTAAACACCTGTGCAGCGGGTACAGCCAGTTTTTGCGCCGCTTCTAAACCATAAGATTCACTATTAGTATCATGATGATATTCATGCACTTCAAAATCTATTTTATGCTTTTTCGCCATTTCAATTGCTGGAGTCATGCTGGTTCGCTCATATTAAATGCCGCATACAGTGTTAGTGAAGGCATTGACCAATAGTATATTTATTGCAAATTAAGAAGCCAGTTGTACCTTCTTTGGCTGATAAAAATGCAGGTATCGCAGACAAACATAACTGACCACCACAGTAGCGACAAGCAGTTCAAGTTCTGCTAAAGCATGAATTTGCTGTACATACTCGTTTGCAATGCCGATGCTTTCCATCCATACCGACATTTTAAATAACGCAGTCGCACCTATCACCATAGGGAAGGTAAAAGCGGCATAACCAGGGCTAAAAGGTAGCCGTAATAACTTAAAAAATGACAGATAAATAATTGCCGTCATTAACACCCCAATACCAAATAATAGCCCAACGATCACCGGAGACGGTTGCTGAGTAATGGTTAGATATCCTGCTAAAGATAAGCTGGCTGGCGCGGCTAGAATGGCTAGTGTTGGTTTAGCTGCATCGGGAATTTGTTCTCTAAAAATAAGACGGTAAAGCATCATGGGTAACATCACCGCATAGCACAACATTCCAAAAAGCAGTGCCCCATGTGCAACCCATAATAAATGCTCATTACCTGAAAAAGAAACGTCGGCAACCACAATGCCAATCGGCGGAACAAACCAACTCGGTACCATGTGAGTTAATGAAAACTGCTTACTGCGATGATAAATAAACCCCACTAAAAAACTAATGTGCAGCAATACCGCAAATGACCATAATAAATCACCCGCTAGCGCAGAGACATGGCCCAACGAATTTGATACCACCATTAATGCCATGGCAAAGGTAGGCACCACACTGCCTACCACAGGATGAGCAAGATCTTGACGCAATAGGTTTGAATGTAATATAAATTTACCACTCAAAATCAGTAACAACACACTGGCAATAGCAGCCGAGAACCATTGTCCATAATGGTGTAAATCCACAAGGTTTTCCCAACTCCAACCTAAACTTGCAATACCTAACGCCAGCCCTGCCATCGGCGTTGGTACGGCCATTAGTGAATTTTTTACTGCTCGAATCATTACAACCTCAAACTGCCCATCAGAGAATAAGCCAATATTACGCTTGCACTTTGTTTATATATATCCAATTATACGGAACACACGTTCAGAAAAATTAAACGATTAGCGGTTTAAAACTCACTGCCGCCATTTTATCGGTTTATTAACCAATACCTTCACTAAGTCAGGCGCGATGAATATTTCACTCAAACAGCTCAATGTTTTTAGCAGCATTACTCAACATAAAACCCTAACGGCAGCCGCCGAGGCGTTATATCTGTCTAAAGCAGCGGTGAGCATGGCACTGGCAGAATTAGAAAAACAACTCGGTCATGCGCTATTTGATCGGGTTAACAACCGCTTAATTCTTAATCAAGAAGGTCACAAGCTGTTACCACTGGCCGACGAGCTGCTTAGTAGAGCAAATAACATCAGCCAATTGTTTGATGCAGACCACGCTTTTTCAGGTCAATTGAAAATAGGTGCCAGTGACACCCTAGGGAACCATGTTGTTCCGGGGTTATTGAGCCAATTTCGGCAGCAATATCAGCATTTCTCGCAAAGTGTGGTGATTTCTAATTCACGGCTTATTTGCCAAAAACTGCTGGATTACGAACTAGATATCGGCTTGATCGAAGGGAAAAGTCATCATCCAGAACTTATCGCTACTCAATTCAGCCATGATGAGATGTGTATTATCGCAGCGCCTCAGTTACCTATAAGCCAACAAGCTAAGTGCAAATTTAGCCATTTAGAACACAGTGAATGGGTATTACGTGAAGCAGGCTCAGGCTCGCGAGAGTTTTTCTTACATACCATAGCGCCACAAATAGCGGCGTGGCATGAAGTGTTTGAACTTAATACTACAGAAGCACTAATTAACAGTGTTTCCGCGGGACTCGGCTTAGGTTGCTTATCTACTTTAGCGGCACAATATGCCATTAACGATGGCCGTGTAGTTCGGCTGGATCTACCTCAAGCGAGCAATCATCTTAATATGCAACGACCATTTTGGTTAGTGGTTCATAAAGACAAATACCATAGCCCGCTGCTGAAAAGCTTTATTGAGTTTTGCCATCAATGGGATAATACATAAAAATACCGAGGTCGGTAGTGATAGTAGCTTTATTGATGTCCTTATGGTTAATCATTTAGGCGGTGTATATATTTTTATCACTATAGATTAATAATTAAATTTATTAAGGTATTTTTAATGTATTAGGGATAGCATCTCAGATCGTACATAAATTTTATAATCAATATATTTTACCTCATTAAACTTTCTTTTAAATTAAAGTTTGATCACAAGGTGAATTTTAAAGCATTAATTACTGGACTGTTTGAGGTATAAATGAGTAACCGACCTGAAATAACTATTTCGTCACTGGATTCTATAAGACTCTTTAAGTTAATTGAGTCATTACCGACAAAAAAAATGGTCGGCATTAGTGAGCTAGAAGAAGAGCTCGCCCGTGCAAATATAGTTGAACCAACGGAAGTGCCGCCTACAATTGTGACGATGAATTCAACAGTTAAATTTACTGTCGAATCGTCTCGTGATGAATTTATGATGACTCTTGTTTATCCCAAAGACCTTGATTTAAGTGGTGATAAAATATCTATTCTTGCACCTGTTGGCAGTGCGTTACTTGGGCTTTCTCAAGGTGATGAAATTGAATGGCCTAAGCCTGGTGGAGGGTTAATAAAAATTAAAATTAAAGAAATTTTCTATCAACCTGAAAGAGCTGGCGAATACAACCGCTAAGCTCGAAATTATTGATATACGCTGAACTCTACCCAAAAAATTGAAATAAAATCAACCACTTAAATCTTATAAACTTAATATTAAAACCTAAGAGCATGATATATTTTTCATAGACATATATCATGCTCTTACTAAACTTTTCACCTTCTGATGTAATGCATCATTGAGCCTTTTTTATCCTAAGAATGTTATCCCGAAGCTTTTTACCCAGAAATGTTAATCTCAATGTTGTTAAAAATCTGTGTATGTTGGGTCGAGAGATTTAGCGGATTGGATCCACTGACGTTACCAATTGTGCATACTTATCATTAAGCGATTTCAATCAATAGCAGACCATAACGATGTGACCGTAATTTTATTAAATCTAGCGAAAACTGATGGTTTCATGACTTGTCATATATTTAAATTACTAAGGTTACTGTTATCTTTTTTATTTCCACAAATTTGCTTGAAGTTATTATTTAAGCTGCTATATTGACGTTATGAAAATATCAATTCCTATATTTTATTCTATTATTTTTTTAGGGAGCTTCGCCCTAAAATTCCCCGTTTAAGCGGGCGTCCCTTTACGCCCATCTGTTTTACAGATCAAAAAATACTCATATTTAATTAAATCATTGAGTTGCTATAGTTTTAAGCTCGCTTAGAATGGCGGATTTTAATTATATTGACTGTTAAAAATAGATTTATTAAATAGTCATGTCTCACAATCTTATTAAATGGTTGAGAAACGTTATTCTGAGTAGAAAGGTAATCTACGCTTAAATTTTTAAATTAAGCTACGCATTAACTCTGACAGATGATTAAGGAGGGCGATGGGTTATTTATTTCAACAACCTCGTTTATTGCATTAAATAAGCATTATTAATATTTTATTTATTATTAGGTGATAATATGTCTAAGCATGAAATGAAAAAACCATTGTTATCGTTAAAAGAAAAACGTAAATTGAAAAAAGAGTCAAATACGACAGAGATAGTCAAACCTAGAAAGAAAAAAGGTTAAGGCTACTGGGTGCCAATAATTTTGGCACCCTTTTTACTATAGCTATGATTTATAAAAGATAATAGGTAGTGCCTAGTACCTATTTAACGATGATAAATGATTGTTTCATGGTTATCTGGCATGTACTATTAAACTCAAAATGCTATCAATAGCATCGTTTTTAGAGCATAGCCTTTACGTATAGTTTTAGGCCTGTTTCTATAAATCAGCACACTCAATAAACTTAGTAAGCAACGCTAATACGTTGATTAATATGCTTGGCATTTTCGGCTTCATCTAACATGGCTTTGGCGTAATCGACTACTGACACTCGGCTTTGGCCGTCTGCATCAGTAAAGAATTCATCGCCACCTACACGGTACTGGCCTTCGGACTCGCCAGGGAAGATAAAGGCGGCCGGACTAACATAAGTCCACTTGATAGCAGAATCGGTAGCGCGGAATACTGCCAATGCTTCACCTTGGGCGATGGCTTCGGCTTTATATTCTTCAGGGAATTCTGCTGTTGACACTAACGTCACCCCAGGCGCGACTTCTAAACTACCAGCACCACCGACCCACAACAAACGCGGTGTGCCTGCTTGAGGTAAGTGCTGTAATAATTGCTGTGCGGTTTGTGCTACCACTTGATGATTTTGTGCGGCGCGGCCACCGATTGACGCTATCACCACATCAACGTCGGCAAATGCGCTAGCTATGGCATCGCTTGTCATAGTGGTTAAATCAAGTGTTCGTACGGCCACATCTTGATTGACTTTGCTGGCGTCGCGAACGACGGCAACCACTTCATGACCACGGCTAATAGCCTGCTGCATGATAGTGCCACCAATCCAACCTGTTGCGCCTAATACTGCTAGTTTCATGTTTTGTCTCGCTCTATTAATTAACAATGAAGCCAGTGTATAGACAACATAATCCGAGATAAATATCACTTATTGCGCTTAATTGTTTCATTTATAGATACAAAATAAATCATAATTGTGTAGTTTAAAGCAATCTAAACGGCGTGCTAATGCGTATCTAATAGCCTAATTCACCATGAGATTTTTGGCGCCATGCCCGACACGATCAAACAGGCTATTAATATCGTCTGGTTTAAACGCGACTTGCGCTTGTCTGATCATCAGCCGCTTGTCGATGCGTTTAACCATGATTTACCCTGCTTGCTCATTTATGATTTTGAACCATTTATGCTGGCTGACTCGCATTATAATCAACGTCATTGGCGCTTTGTGTGGCAGTCGCTGCAAGATATGAATCAACAACTGGCGCGATTTAATGGTCAGGTGTATGTCTTTTGTGTACCAATAATTGATTTACTGGACGAGTTATCACAACAGTTTGAAATTAACACTATGTTCAGCCATCAAGAGATTGGTCTACACAACAGCTTTGAGCGCGATAAAGCGGTGGCACTCTGGTGTCATCAGCAACAGATCCATTGGCAACAATCACCAACAGGTGCGGTAGTTCGAGGTCGCAAGCATCGTCAAGCCTGGGATCAACACTGGCAACAAGTGATGAACAGCCCTATTGCGATCCCCAATTGGCAACAATGTCAGCTGCAAAAGCTCGACAACTATCATACTCCGCTTATCGACCAGGCCATCATTACAGACAACGATCAATTCCAAACGGGTGGTCCTAAAGCGGCTAGAGCAATACTGAGCAGTTTTCTAAGCTACCGTGGTAAAGACTACCAACGCAGTATTTCGAGCCCGAGCTTAAGTCGCAGCCACTGTTCACGCTTATCACCTTATTTAGCATGGGGAAACATCAGTTTAAAGCAAGTGTATCAAGCGACATTAACCCGTTATAACGCGGTGAAAACCAGCAATAAAGCGTGGAAAAAGCCTTTATTGGCGATGATGTCGCGCCTACATTGGCATTGCCATTTTATGCAGAAATTTGAAAGCCAATGCAGCATGGAATTCACCCCGGTAAACCCTGGGTATTTAGATTATCCTTATCGCAGCGACGACAACGTAGCGCAAGATATTCAGCGCTGGGCTGAAGGCCAAACGGGGATCCCCATTATTGATGCCTGCATGCGCTGTTTACGAGAGACTGGTTATATCAATTTTAGAATGCGCGCCATGTTGGTCAGTTTTGTGACCCATCATTTAAACATTGCGTGGCAACATGCTAGCTTACCGTTAGCCAATTATTTTCTCGATTTTGAACCTGGGATCCATTACCCGCAACTGCAAATGCAAGCCTCGGTGACAGGCATTAACACCATACGCTTATACAATCCCATCAAGCAGTCACAAGACCAAGATCCACGCGGGGAGTTTATTCGACTGTGGTGCCCAGAGCTCACCAACTTACCCAATGAGTATATTCATCAACCTTGGCTGCAACCACCAATGGAAGCTATTTTCAATGACCTAATCTTAGGCCGTGATTACCCTGAACCTATGATAGATCTTACTCTGGCATCACAAATTGCCCGCGATCGCTTGTGGTCATATCGCGATCAACCTCAAGTTAAACGCCATATCGCTGCGGTATTAGGTCGTCATGTTAGCCCTAAGCGAAAACGAACTAAGGGCAAACCGATAGCCACAACAACTCAGGCTAAAGACCGTCATGACACATAAAAAACGCCATCTTGAGCATAAAGTCTGTTTAGTTTGCCAACGCCCGTTTGCGTGGCGTAAAAAATGGGCTAAAGATTGGGACAAGGTTAAATATTGTTCTGAACGCTGTCGCCGACATAAATCTGAATAAAGGTAATCACCATGACGACGCTTTACGCCAATGCTTCACCAACATTATTGCCGGAAACCAGCACATTGAGACTCATCTTGGGCGATCAACTTAATGCGTCACACTCCTGGTTTAAACAAGTCGATCCTAATGTGGTGTATTTGATTGCCGAGTTGGGACAAGAAGCAAGCTACGTCACTCATCATGTTCAGAAGGTCTGCGCCTTTTTTGCCTCTATGGCGCAATTTGCACAGGCCTTAGCCAAGAGTGGTCATCAAGTTTTGTACCTGACCTTAGATGAAACCCAGCACTATGCCGACCTACCCGCCTTGCTTGAACACATTACTGCAACGCATCAATTAACCCATTTTCAATACCAACACGCTGACGAATACCGTTTAGCGCAGCAATTGGGCTCTCTTTTACTACCAGGCATTGCTATCAATAGCACTGACAGTGAACATTTTTTACTGCCGTTTAGCGATATTCAAACTGAATTCACCCCGAAAAAACACGCCAAAATGGAGTTCTTTTATCGGCGGATGCGCAAACGTTTTAATGTGCTGATGCAAGATGGAGAACCTTTGGGAGGCCAGTGGAACTTTGACCAGCAAAACCGTGCCAGCTTTAAAAAGAATGACCTTGGCGATATTCCTGCGCCATTAATGTTTGCCAACGACGTCAGTGATATTTTAGCCCGACTTAAGCGCCATAATATCAACACCATAGGCAAAGCAGAAAGCCAATTATTATGGCCGCTTAATCGACGCCAATCACGTGAGTTACTTGACTTTTTTTGCCAGCATTTATTAATCCGCTTTGGTCATTTCCAAGATGCAATGACCGAAAATAGTCGTGAGGATTGGAGTCTATATCATTCAAGATTATCGTTTGCGCTTAACAGCAAAATGATTTCACCTAGCGAAGTCATCAATAAAGTTATCGCCCATTGGCAAGCGCATCAAGATGATATTTCACTGGCCCAAGTAGAGGGGTTTGTCCGCCAAATACTCGGTTGGCGCGAATATGTCCGCGGTATTTATTGGATCAATATGCCCGACTACGCGACGCAAAATGCCTTGCAAGCACAACGACCCCTGCCGGAGTATTTTTGGACCGCCAACACTAAGATGAATTGCATGCACCACACCATAAAACAGTCGCTCGATTATGCCTATGCCCACCATATTCAACGGTTAATGGTCACCGGCTGTTTTAGTTTACTCGCGGGTATCAATCCAGATGACGTCGACCAGTGGTATTTAGGCATTTACATTGATGCCATCGAATGGGTCGAAATGCCCAATACCCGCGGGATGACTCAATTTGCCGACGGCGGCATTGTGGCCACCAAACCGTATGCCGCCAGCGGTAACTATTTGAACAAAATGAGCGACTATTGCAAAAGCTGCCATTACAATGTCAAACTCAAGACAGAAGATAACGCCTGCCCATTCAACAGTTTATATTGGCATTTTATTCAACGCCATCAAGAGAAATTTCAACACAACCCTCGCATGACTATGGTGTATAAAAACTGGCAAAAAATGGATGCGCACACGCAACAGACCATTATTAACAAAGCCGATAACCTATTGGAAAATATAGAAAGCTTATAACCTTTGGCTGTCGCGATAGGATGATGTTATGGACAAAATATCTGCTATACGCAGCTTTGTGGAAGTGGCCAGTTGTGGCAGCTTTACCCAAGCGGCCGAGCAACTAGGTTTAAGCCGTTTACAAGTGTCACGCCATATCAAAGAAGTTGAGCAATGGTTAGGGTTGCGATTATTACATCGCACCACTCGCCAAGTGAGTCTTACCTTACAAGGCGAAGAAGCACTGAATTATTGCCAGCGTATTTTAAGTGAAGTCACCGCGATGGAGAGTCGCGCCAATAGTCATAATAATGAACTGGTAGGCAGTATCCGTATCGCCTCGCCCATTGGACTTGGGCAACACAAACTGTATGACGTAGTTGAGGCTTTTTGCCTGCAACATCCTCAGGTTAATATACAACTATTACTGTCGGATAATGTCTCACAATTGGTTAACGACAGGGTTGATATCGCCCTGCGTTACACTCATCAGCCAGATGAAAGCTTAATAGCTAGACGCTTAATGCACATCGATAGCGTCATTTGTGCCTCCCCAGACTATCTCGCCAAACACTCAGCCATCGAATCGGTTAATGACTTATTGCAACACAACTGTTTGCGCCACTCTAGTCAGCAACGCTGGGAAATAATTGCAGACTCACAACCTCACCTATTGGATGTGAGCGGTAATTTACAAGCCAACGACATGGGCGTATTAATCAATGCAGCCCGTCGCGGCAATGGCATAGTCTGTTTACCTACCGATTTAGCCAATGGCTACCTTGAACGCCAAGAACTGGTTGAAGTATTACCCCAACTGACGGTACCAGGTAAAACCATATGGGCCGTGTATTTGTCGCGCAGTTATCAACAAACCGTCGTCAGAGCATTTATCGACTTTACCGCCAATGCTTGGCAGCAAGACATAAAAAAATGGCAAGCAAGCTAGAGTCACTAATCACGATTCGATAAGCCCTAATAAATGACTTCTAAAGAATAATATCCAGTAATAGTTGTTGTAATTTCAGTGGCTGATCGAGACTGGCATCATGGCCGCAATCATCCATTTTATGTAACTGTGTTTGATAAAATAGCGCTAACTGTTCGCTGCATTTGGGGTGAGCTAACTTATCTTGATTGGCGGCTATCACGCTGACCGGTATGTTATTCAATTCAGGACTATGAAAACGGGCCGAGGCGTACAATTGCCTTAGTCCATTGATAAATGATGTATGGCATTGCAATCTCAGTAAACTCCAAGCATTAATCACTTCAATGTTGTGACTAAAATGCCTGCTGGTAAAATCAACGACAATCGCTTCTAACCAGTGACCTTTGCCTGTGTTGGCTTGCTGAGAACTCGCTAAGCAAGAGCGCAAAAACCTTAGTAAAACATGCGTTATAGAGGTCACTAAGCCGACACATTGAAACCGATAATACCAAGGCGACAAGTTGGCCGCACTGCTGTTAATTAACACCACATGCTGAACTCGTGAGCGACACTGCGCCGCCATGGTTAGCGCCAACATACCGCCCATTGATAATCCCACCAAGACCAACTTAACTTGGCTTGGCCGCATGGCCTGCTTGAGCAAAGCGGCATCAATTTGTTGCCACACCGCCTCGCAATTGTCTTGCATCTTACCTGGGCTAGGTTGATTGACTAATAGGCCATTACCAGGCAAGTCAACAAATGACATTGAGCCCTTGCTGGTTTAAACGCTGGTCAAAACCATACCAATGGCGGCTGTCGCGCATTAAGCCTCTGAGTAACACTAAGGTGGTCATCGTTTATCCTCACTTAGCCTTTTTAGACCAGAAGCGCTTAGCTTGTTGAGTCAATTGCGTCAGTTGTTGGGGTTTTATTTGTTCAATAATTTGCGCATAAGCTGCATCTATAATGAACTGCATTAATACCAGGTGACGGCGTAAAATACGTTGATGCCGATGTGTTTTTTTGTGGATTAAAATAACCAGAGAAGTTAAATAGCTGACGTGGGTTTTTACGTACCCAAGCCCACGAGCCCATTTCTAAGGTTAACGGAATAAACGGTTTCCCGCTGACATTACTCGCCACCAAATAATCCCAAATATCACCGTGGGTACGATAGAAATGGCTTTGAGGTGCTAACTGATAATGGCTGTGATGCGGATAGCCTTTTTCGAACAACTGCATTAACTGATAAATATAACCTATGCCTTCAAAGGGTTGTCGAGTATGCGCATGGGGAAACCACAAATGATCCTGTAAACCAAAACCTGAGTGAGCATCGAGCACCATAACACTGCTGCTGTCTTGCTGTAATTGTTGCACATAGCTCACTAACGCATGGGTTTCTAGCTCCATACCATTTTGCCCTCGATACCAAGGCAAACGCGGCGAAAGTCGCTGACCTCCGACGAGTCACGTCTTCATCTGAATCAATGGGAGCATTACGCATTAAATCAACATTGTTACCATTGCCTCGGCTGCCACGCAAAAAGCCAACCGGATTCACCACGGGGACAAAGGCTAAGCGCACGTGTTGCAATAATTGCTGTAAGTGAGTATCCCATGGTAACCGATTGAGTAAGCTGTCTAAAAAAGGCCAAAATCACTTGGGCACCGATGCGCTCAACTCCATGGACCCCGCCAACAAACAATACCGTAGGACATGGCTGTTGCTGTTGACCTAGCTCAATGGCTGTAACCGACAATTTTTCACCACGGTAATATAAATCTGCCAAGGACTGATGGCGAAATTGCTGCTGATGCTGAGCAATCAAGCGCTTTAAGGTGTCTATCTCGAAGGAATGCTCAAATGAAAACCTAGCCATTAGCCACTTTTTACTGTCACAAAATCATCTTAATACGTTAACGAAAAAATAAGACAGGTTAATGACAATCAATTGAAACAAGCTAATTAACACAAGACTTAACAATGTTTACATAAATAAAACAAACCAATATAGATCATATATTTAGAAAACTATTATTAAGTTTGGCGACCCAACTCACATTCGCTTGAATGCTGAGGTTTTATCATTATTAACCGAGAGAACTACAGCACAGGCATTGGATAATGAGCACAATTGAATCAATCACCTTAATGCTAGCCCTAGTGTATAGCACTAGCCTACTGTATTGGAGTGGCAAAAAATGGGGGGCACTCGCTAGCGGAGCATTATTACTTGGTGCCACCTTAGCCAGTTTTTTTTGGCCATTATTGCTCCTATTGCTCGTGTCAGTATTAATCGTCACCGCAGTAGGGCAATACCAACCTGCATTTGCTAATGCTGAAGGCAGACCCAACCAAGTACGTGAAATTTGCCAACATTTTTTTGCCCTGGCGATGTTATTAGTCGGGGTGCAATATGCCATCAACGCAGGCTTATTATATGCTGGAGAAACACCTTTTTTAATGCGACCCGATATCGGTGATGCATTTTTACCTATTGCTGGCGGCATAGAACTTAAAGCAATTTTAACCTTAGGCCTGTGGGATCAAAATCACCCCGCGGCGGTAGTGATGCTCTGTGTCGTACTACTTACCGGTGTGGTGTGCAAACGCGCTTTTTGTGGCTGGGCTTGCCCGCTGGGACTTGCTGGTGAATACCTGTATAAACTCAGAAAGCGTGTTATTCATGCTGAACTATTACCACCAGCATGGATTGACTGGCCACTGAGAATGGTCAAGTATTTACTACTCGCAGCGCTGCTTTATTTGGTCATTTCTATGCCATCGGCAAGTATTCCCCACTACTTAGAGGGCAATTATCACAAAGTAGCTGACTTAAAAATGGCTGTGTTTTTTATGATGCCATCCATAGCTGCACTGATAGGTTTTAGTGTTATCTTTGCCTTAGCAGCATGGCGTCGCCAAGGTTTTTGCCGTTATATTTGCCCCTATGGCGCACTGTTAGGTATTGTCAGTTTTTTAAGCCCATTCAAAATACGCCGCGATACTCAACATTGTTTAATTGATGCCAAAGGTATGAGTTGCGATAAATGTACTCGCGCATGCCCTGCTAATATATCAGTGCATACTCAAAAAAATATTCGCTCCGACGAGTGCCAAGCCTGTATGCGTTGTGTATCAGCTTGTCCAAAAAAACAAGCTCTACAATTTAGTACTCGTAATGGTATTCAGCTGTCCGCCAGAGGGATATTAATAGTGTTGCTGACCACTATGTTCATGTTACCGCTATTTGCTTACGTCAGTGGCTACTGGCACAGCCAAACACCCAATAGTATTAAGATGGAACTGATACAAAAGCTTGATCGTGTGGGTCACTAATCACATCGATTTTTAGCTGAGCAATAAAAAGGGCTGCATTAAGCAGCCCTTTGAATGAATTAACGCTGTAAAAAATTATGCAGCAGGAGTCACTTTACGCTTGTTGTGCGCAATAATCAGAGCGATAAGACACACTACCCCCACCACGATACCAGCTGGCTGGCTCATCTCTTGTGGAAAACCTAAGCCAATACCGGCGGTTAAAATGTACGACAGAGTCACACAAGTACCGATAATAGCAGGCAGACTAACAATCCAATGGAACGCGCCGCGATCAAACAGATACTTAGTCGCTAGCCACAATACGCTGGTAGATAACAACATATTAGAGAATGCGAAGTAACGCCAAATTAACGTAAAGTCAATTTTGGTCATAAAGTAAGCAATAATTAACACAGGTACCGCAACTAACAGACGGTTGGTCATGCTTTGTGGAATTTTAAACGCATCGATAATGGTTAAACGTAACGATCTAAATGCAGTATCACCAGATGTAATAGGGAATACAGCAACCGCGATAACCGCCATAATACCACCGATAACACCTAAGTAAGTGGTTGCGACTTGGTTAACCACCATACCCGGGCCACCTTGAGCAAGAATAGCTTTTAGCTCAACATAACCACCAGGGAATGCAGCAATACCCGCTGTTGCCCATACACAAGCAACAATACCTTCAGCAACCATGGCGCCATAATACACTGGACGAACATACTTTTCGTTGGTTAAACAACGGGCCATAATCGGAGCTTGCGTTGAATGGAAACCACTGATGGCACCACAAGTAATGGTGACAAACAATAATGGCCATACAGGTAAACCGTCTGGATTAGGCTCTAATAAATCATTGTTGTAGTGGCTGTGATTAAAATAAGCAAACACATCGCCAAATTCTGGTAGTTGTGGCGCATGGATTAATAACGCCACTGCAATAGAGGTTGTCATCACAATCATTAGCGCGCCAAAAAAGGGATAAAGCTTAGTAATAATTTTGTCTATCGGCAGTAATGTTGCGAAGAAGTAGTAAGCTAAAATAACTAATACCCAAAAGGTATTATTAGCAAAAATAGTATCTTTAAAATAATCTAAGTTACTCAGCAAACCTGCTGGGCTCATGATAAACACCACGCCAACAAAGAACAGCAGCATAGCGGTAAAGATCAACATGGCCGCTTTAAAGTAGATGTTAAAATAATGCCCTGCAATTTCAGGTAAGCTTTTACCGTCTTCCTTAATGCTCATTACGCCAGAAAAATAATCGTGTACTGCTCCACCCAGTATATTACCCAGCACAATCCACACCAGTGCAATAGGGCCGTACAACGCACCTAAAATGGGGCCGAATATCGGTCCAACTCCGGCAATATTAAGAAATTGAATTAAAAATGCTTTCGCTGGATGAACAGGAACATAGTCAACACCATCTTCAAAACGCGCTTGGGGGGTTTTTGCGTTAGGGTCAATACCAGCTTGTCGTTCTACAAACGGACTATAAAACTTGTATGCAAGCAGCAGCACGCCAATACAAATAAGAAAAATCAACATTGTTTTGTTATCCCATTAATTATAATAATATTTAGTTGTGAGTTTGTTGTAGTTACAAGAATAGGTCAAGCTAGGTCTTCTTATACCAAAGTAGGGGTTGATAATCTAAAAGCGGCACAGAATGGGGCTAATTTGATAGCTTTATTGATTTTAATCACAAACTTAGTTAATTGTTGATGGAAAACCAACCTGCAACTAACAGGTTGGTTTATTTGGTCTGACCACTACTAATTTCGTTGGTAGGTCAGCTCTGTAGTGGATTCAAGTGATGCTTGGATCTCTGCCTCAGTGAATAACAATGGACGTAACTGCTTTTGTGTAGAATACAATTCACTCTGATCAGAAAAGCTCGGGCTTAGTACGTTACTCGATTCTGAATAAGTCAAAATACCTTTTGCTTTAGGACCATCATCAGTAAAGCTGACGGTCATCATCCAACTTGAACCATAACGCACTTGATATCCTTGTGCGGTTAATCCTGATGCTGTCGCTTTACCTGTCACAACATCTAATACTGGTGCGTATTTATGTTGAGGGATTAAGGTGTCATCACCAGATAAGCTGGTTGAAAATACGTTGAATCCCCCCTCAGCATTATGACTACCAGGCCAAGGTAACTTAACCCCAGAAGCACTGCCATCAGGGAGTGACTTTTCAACAAATTGCACGTCCCCTAATGCAGCATCAACAGCAAAGCCTGCCGCTTCGAGATTCAACGCCGCATGGGCTAAAGCCATTAATGCGCTGCCATCAGTATTAAGCTTATTAGGTGTGCTTGCGGCGCTCATATAATCAAACGGCTCAGTTAACATAGTATTTTGATCAAATTGATGGGCAAACTCACGAATTAACGCTCCCCCTTTACTGTCATTATCTTGTTTACCGTTCCAGGCTTTTAATGCTGCACACGATGCTGAGATATCTTTAGACAATGTTGCACTCACCATCACAGGCGTAGAACCTTGTTGATCACATTGGCTAATTAAATCAGTTAACACAATTTCAGCGAGATAGGCGCGGTTAGATAACAAAGCAGCTTCTAATTCGTCAATATTAAATTTCCCGTCATCACCCGCAGCATCATTCATTAAGGTTAACCCCATGCGAGTGCGGAGCGACAATGGGCCTCGTTCTGGTCCGTATAAAGGAGAGAAGTTTTCTAAAGGAGCAGCAAGGTTGGTCGACCAAAATGAGTTATTTGAATTTTGTACAAAGTCACTTCGCTCAAGCTTGGGCGCACGCTCGTAAGGCATAGGCTCGCTAAAACTAAATGCGGAGGTATTACCAGGTAGAATAGTAAATCCCGCCTGTGCTTTAGCCGCAACAATCGCTGGGGTGGTTCTAATAATATCGATCATTAAATCAGAAAAACCCGGCACAGTAGAATCATCAATATAAAATGCATTACCTTCTTTATCGGCATACATGGTGTTATTGAATATTACCCCATCATAATTTTTAAACGCTTGTTGAAATTCATCTTTATTGCTAGCGAGGTTCATGGCTAACCAATGATCAATCGGATCTTTGTTGGCCATATTGGCATCTTGAATAAAGAAAGCTTGGCCATCATCCCACCCAAACGGCGCTAATGTGGGCGGCGCTTCAACCATTGGACCTTTAGCTGTGGTATAAATATCTTTTTCCGCCACCAGCATGCCTGCCGCGCCGCCATTAACTAATATCGAAACCGTTTCTTTGGTGATCGGCAATGGCGAACCGTCATACAAATATTGCAATCTATCACCTGAAACTAACTCAAGGTTATACATTACAAAGTGTTCGGCGGTAGAAAAGGTATGCGTCCAAGCAACATCTTTGTTAAAGCCTATGTTAACCAACCCTGGCATACCGACTAACGAACCGCCCATCACATCCATTTGTCCTGGGATGGTTAAATGTGACTGCCAAAAGCGTAAATTACCAGTATGCGGAAAATGTGGATTACCCAACACCATACCTTTGCCATTTTCGGTTTTGTCTTTGCCTAATCCCCAGCCATTAGATCCCAAATTACGAGGATTCGTTTCTGGAGTGGTAATGTTTGCCGCACGGGCAATTAAAGTGTTGTTCATATCATGTACAAACGCGGTCTGTGCTGCAGACGGTGCCGGCCCCACTATACGCGGTAAATATTCTTGGCCATCACCGGGGTTAGCATAAAAAATCAAATCTAAAAAGTTTGCCGCACCAGGTAATAATGCAATAGAAAATAAATAGCTGGCCACATCAACACCGGTAATGGGTTTAACCCACGGCTGACCGGCGCAAAATGGTTCGCCAGTTTGAGTCCCAGCTTCAATGTCGCTAAGATATTGATTATATCCAGCACTAAACCCTTCCATTAGTGCTCGCGAATTATAACTAAACTGCGAATATTGGTTTTCAGCAAGCTGGCGTATTTTTAACGCTTTATATGCAAAGTCGGAAATGAGGTTACCGTTATCTTCACTGGTCGGAAGACCAGTTGTAAAATCAAGCGATGCATGAGGACCAAAGTACATCGACCGTTCTGAATTGGCTTTGATAAATCCATCCGCCATCACACATAAATTATCCTGCGCTTGGGCATAACCGTTACCGAAACCAAGACTTTCTAAATTGTCAGCGGTAATGTGCGGCACCCCATATTGGGTACGACGAATTTGCGCTTTTAAAGTGCCATTAGGGGCAAAAGCTTGCAGTAGAGGGGCGGCTTCAGGCTCAGGTGTGACTTGAGGAGTTTTACCGTATTGAGTGTCGTCACCGCAACCAACAATAACCACGCTAGATGCGATACCCATGGCGAGTAAGGTTTTATTCAGTTTCATTATTATTATCCTGTTGTATCCCAATGCTAATAGCAAAATGGGTGAGGTACTTAATCCCTTATGCCTCAAATTAAGCTAACAGCACGACCAACATAACCCCAGTTACCTTGATACGAATGCGCCGTAGTTAATTACAACAAAGACATGCATTTCTATTTAAGCAATCATTGTGTCGCGTGTCTACACCTTGACAAAAATAGCCAACCTAATCTTAGAAAGGCACTGAATGCTATATCGCTAACTAAGATATAATTTATGCCCAATAAAAAACGCAACCCAAAAATATTATGATTATCTTTGGGTTGCGTTAGTATGGACATGAGATTAATCGAGCCGTTATTTATTCCACGGATTGTTTGGATCAAATGTCGGCTGAGGCTTATTTTTATTACTACGCTGTGTCGCTGCATCACTGTCATTTGAACGACTCGATGATGAATATGAAACTGATGACGGAGAAGCATATGAACGACTTTGATTATGCTTCATTTGTTCATAATCGGCAGTTGCTTTGGCTTTCATTTCTGCGACTAACTCAACCGTTAAAGGTTGCGGTTTGCGTGGTAAAATACCGTCAGCAAAGCCACGTTCTCGGGGTTTTAGTTCAAATTGTGCAGAGTTACCTTTTGGCATACGCTTAAAACGATACAAATAAAAATTTTCAACGCGTTCTCTGGCCCATTCGGTTTTTTTAAGAAACTTAACACAAGCTTCTATATTGGGATTAGTGTTGAAACATTCTAAACGCAACGCGGCGTATAAAATTTTCCAATCATAAAATGCCACTAACTCAGAAATCATCGTTTCTGATTTTAAACCGTGAAGTGGATTATTTTGCTGCAGTTCTACCATGTTTTCTCATGACCTCAAAAAGCTGTCTCTACAATCTACATAGTTTACCGTGAAATGACGCTATCGTCTTTATGCATCTTGCATAGTCGCTGATGCGCATTGAAATTAAATGGACTTTCTTACAGATGACGCTTCACTATCACTTATTTCATTATTAAGCATAGAAGCGATAAATAGTGGCACCCAAATAAACGACTTTATAAATTAACCAAACATCGCCTCCAAAAGATTCAACAGATACGCTAAATGTTGAGTTATCCGTAGGGGCTAAACATTTCAGTTTATGTAGCGATTTACAGCGTAATTTAGCTTACCAATCAGCTGCCAAGCTAAGTTGCTGAACTAAAGCGCTGAGCTAAAGTGCTGAGCTAAAGTGCTAAACTAAAGTGCTGAGGCGCCTATAAAATCTTTTTCAAGAATGATCCATACGATAGCAAGATTAACACTATTCGCCATTTCTGGAGTTGGGCATCAAGTTTTGTATTTCCATTGGCCAAGTAAACTTGAAACAAGCGCCCTTTTGCACACTCGTATCTAAGCTAATTTCGCCACCCATGGCGACCACTATCTTTTTCACAATCGCTAACCCCATGCCACTGCCTTCCACTTCATCTCGAGGTTTTAAGGTGGTGAACATGGTAAATATTTTCTCAGAGAACTCATCAAGTATCCCTGGGCCATCATCTCTAACCACAAAGTCATAAAAAGGAGCGTTCACTACCATAGATACATATACAGTGCCTTTTCCGGTGTCATGATGTTTAATCGCATTATTAATCAGGTTTCTTATCACTTGCTCAAGTGGCACACTAGCAGTCGTTATGTCGGTTGTCGCGGACTCAAACTCCAGTGAAAAGGCATTTTTGGTATTGCATAAATCAAACACATTTTCGACCACAGACTTTATATTAATTGAATGAATAACATCGCCTTTTTTGCCCGCTCTTGAATAGGAGAGTAAGTCATCTAACAGTTTTTCCATCCGGCTAATACGACCACGCATTAAGCGTAAATGCTCAGCATCTTCAGCTTCTAATTTGTCTTTTAAATCTTCTTCTAACCAGCTGGCTAATTGATCAATGCCGCGTAAAGGCGATTTAAGATCATGCGAGGCAACGTAGGCAAAGTTATCCAGTTCGGTATTACTTCTGGAAAGTTCCTCAATGAAATATTTGCGTTCTGAAATATCTTGCATGGTTCCAGCAAGCCTAACGGCTTTACCATTTTCATACTCTATAGTGCCAGCAACCTTGACCCATATGAGCTTATTGGCAGCATTAGTAAAACGCACCTCAACATTCCAATCTTTCCCCATTTCAATGGCTTCTGTAAGGGTTTTGCGGATAATCGGTTGTGAATCTGGCGTATAAAATGCAATTGCTTCGTCTAGAGATAATTTAGAACCCAATGGCAAGCCATGAATACGATAGGTCTCTTCAGAATAAAACAACTCGTTGGTGATTAAATCGAGCTCCCAGCCACCAATGCCAGCCATTTTACTGGTGCGGTCTAAATTTTCGGTGACCTTTTTTAATGCGCTTGCTTCGAGTTCGCTATCCGTTAAATCAACAATAGATGAAAGCAGTTTTTTACCTTTATGCGTTTCAATAGTGCATAACCCAATGGATAACGGGAATATAGTGCCATCTTTGCATAAACCACTAATATAATAGCGTTCGGTATCAATCTCTTCACCCGCGGCAATAAAGAACGATTGTCGCCAGGCTAAATGCTGTTCACGAAAAGACTCAGGCACCAGCATAGCAATATTGTTACCTAAGAGATCGTCTCTTGAATAACCAAACAACCTCTCAGTCTGTTTATTAACTAACTCAATAACGCCATTATAATCAACCAGCAAAACCGCATTGGGTAAGGTATCTACAACCATCTCAAACAAATGCTCTAATTGCCTTCTCAATGTGATGTCAACAATACCGCAAATAGCTTGTAACTCACCCTTATATTCAATAACACTCAAACCTATCTCTAGCGGTACTTCTTTGGCGGTTTTGTGTAAGCCATATAATTCTCGACCACCGCCCATTAATTTAGTTTCAGGTGCAGAGAAAAACGCTTGCATAAAATTAGGGTGTACATGACAAAACCTTGCCGGTAATAGTACATTCATCGATTGGCCTAACAACTCACCTTGAGAGTAGCCAAAAATACGTTCAACTTGAGTATTGGCGAGGGTGATAATACCTTGTCGATTAACCACCATAATACCATTAGGGGCATGGCTTAATATTGAGTTTAGTTCTTGCTCCATAGTCAAAACAGTATTGAGGTGATGTTGCTTAGCCTTTAATGCGACTTCATTTTTTGTGTTCTTCAATAGCAGTATTAAAATGCCAATAATGACCCAATACCAAAAAATCACCGTGAGTGTTTTGGTTATTGCTAGGTGATTATTTGCCACCGCAAGCACCACCACTTTTCGCTGTGTATTGGTGCTATCTAAGTAAACATTCTCCTCAGAAAAAAATAATACCTTAAGCCAACTAAAAAAATCACTGTCATCCTTGGTGAGGTACATACCGTCACCAACATCAGTAAAATCGTCTTCTAGTGTGTATCGTTGACCAATATCAAAGCCAAAGGTTTTCGTCTTATCTGGATGAAGTAAGTAATCACCAGCATCATTGACTAAATAGATATTAATATTTGAGTAAGTGCTGGTGATATCTAGTTGAGAAAATAGTACTTCAGCAGACACATTAATCACGATTTGCCCAATCGATTCTTTTTGCGGTTTCGCTTGAGAAAAAACTAATGTACTCACCCGCATTACCGGTAAGTAAGGGAAGACAAGTGAGCCATTTTCTTGATTGAGATTAAAAGGCGATACGTATACATCACCCTCTTGTAATTTTTGAGCTTCAATAAAATAATCTCTATCACTTTTTTGTTGTAAAGATGAATCAGGTAACGCGATTACGCTACCTTTCATTCGTTCTACTCGAATCGTCTCAAAGCCCGTTTTACTATCAATAAAACGCGCTTGTTCTAGCTCAGGAATACTTTGAATATAATATTTAAATACGTCTTTTAAGTGAGCAATATGGGTATTAAATTGGGCTTGCTGTTCAGTGTCTAATACTGGTTGGTGAGCAAGTGATGCAATGCCTTTTACATCAGGCAGTTTAGATAGGAATAAAGTTTCACGTTTTAAGTTATCTATGTGTTCTCTAAGTATGTCGGCTTTCGCGCGCGCGACGGTATCAATTTCACGCTGTATCGAGCCGACTTCTTGCCAATAAACAAAATGACAAATAATCAGCATTAACACTGCCGCAAATACAAAAGTGATTGCCGATGAATGCGGTTTAATACGATTTAACAAAGGTATTTGCTTTAACATAATTATCTCAATAGTGTTTCATTACCAAATATGCAGTTCACTCACTATATGGCTAAATATTTAGCTTCAAAATCTGCGGCGCAAATCGGTTTAGAATAATAATAACCTTGTATCAAATCGCAGCCTTGAGATTGGCAAAAATCAAGCTGCTCTGCAGTTTCTACCCCTTCGGCAATCACACATAGTCCAAGGTATTTAGCAAAGTTAATCATGGCTTCAAGCACTTTATCTTGGGATTTTTTTTGTTTATAGGCAGCAATAAAACTCTTATCCACTTTTAAAGAATGAATAGGAAACAGGTGTAAATGTTTAATCGATGAATAGCCGGTACCAAAGTCATCCAAAGCTAATTTTACATTTTTTGTGGTCAGCTCATGGAGCCTTTCAACTATGTTTTCAGGGCTATGAATAATCGAGCTTTCAGTAATTTCTAGCTCTAAACAACATGGTGATAATTGACTCGATTCTAAGGCATGAGAAACTAAACTGAGCAATCGCACATCTTGTAATTGTAAGGCAGACAAATTGACCGATATGGTCAGCTCTTCGTCTAAGAGGTTATATTGCAACTGCCATTGCTTTAATTGATTACAAGCCGTTTGTAATACCCACTGACCGATCTCACTAATTAAGTTTAATTCTTCAGCCATATCAAGAAATACGCCTGGCGCTAAAACACCTCGGGTAGGATGATCCCAACGGATCAGTGCCTCAACCCCTTTAACTTTTTTCGTTTTTGTACAAATTTGAGGTTGGTAATAAACTACGAACTGCTGCAATTGCAGCGCATAAGACATTTCTTCTTCAAGAATGGCGTTGCTCTGTGTTTCTTGATGAAGAATATCGGTATACAAACAGAAGTGATTTCGACCGTTCTGCTTAGCTTTATACATGGCAATATCAGCACACTTCATCATTGCTTCAGGTGAAGAGGCAAACTCACCTAACATAGAAATACCAATACTGGCTGTTATCGAAAAAGCCGTATTTCCGACTTGTAAAGAGGGGTCAATGCATCAATAACTTGAGTGGCAATGGCGAATGTTTGTTGCTCTGAATCAATATTATTCGCCAAAATAACGAATTCGTCACCGCCAAGACGCGCTAAACAATCACCGTCTTTAATTACTGAAGCTAATCTAGTGGCTACGTTTTGTAACAGCTTATCCCCAGTAAAATGGCCTAATGTGTCATTCACTTTTTTAAAATTGTCTAAATCGATAAACAGAAGCGCGATGTTATCACCAGTGAATAACACTCTAGTACAAGCATCTTTAAGTGTTTTCTCAAAAGTATAACGATTGATTAATTGTGTTAATGAATCTCTATTTGCTAGCCATTCTAATGCGTTATTTTTCTCACGCACTACGCCTTCAAGAAACTGACGATGTTGCGCCTGACGGATAGTTCTCATTAAACGTTCGGAATTGACCTCGGTTTTTAACAGGAAGTCGTGCGCGCCAACATTGAGTGCATTTAATGATAAAATTTCATCTTCATGCTGACTCACCATAATAATCGTTGCGTCTGTTTTTTTTCGCGCTAATAGAACTTTAATTAATGCTAAACCGTCAATATCTGGCAACCGGTAATCAATCAAGAGCACATCAACAATGTTGTTTTCGAACTGAGCGATCCCTTCTTCGCCTGTTTTGGCCTCTATTATAATAATAGGCCGATGACTGGACATTAAAGCACGCCTAATTGATTTCCTATCCACAAGGTCGTCATCGATAATTAACAGCGTGATTGGTAACTCTTGGTTAGCAGCGACGTTATTCATTGTACGGCAACTCCACTACACGCCAATAATGCCCCAACATATCAACAATGTTCAAAAAGGATTCGCCAACTTGTTTTTTGACTATGTATCCAGCAACATTTTTTTTGTAGGCTAACATTTTATCTTGATCGTCACTTGAAGTAGTCAATATAAAGACAACACTTCCGCATAGGTCATCGTCAGCACGGAGTTCTTTCAAAAAGTCGATTCCGCCCATTCGAGGCATATTGATATCAAGTAAAATAATATAAGGTTTGGCAATGGCTTTTTTACGAAGCAGTTCTAGCGCTTCGATACCATCTTTGGCGCGTATGGTGGGATTAGCGATTCTAAGTTTCTTCAGGGCTCTTTCAATACCAAGGACATCTACATCGTCGTCATCAACAATAAATATTGTCACTTGCTTGTGTAGCAGAATGTTCTCGCGCATAAATATTTCATCATCCTTGACATGTTAACCATAATGATTAAGAACTGTTACGGTTCAGTCATCATAAAAATAATCGTAAAATAAAAAAGAGTTAAGATTATAATATTTAAAGTATTTAATGGCCTTATCACGCTGATATCAACACTAAAAATATCTTAATATCAGCGTTTATTTACTGATTGCTTGATACTATCTCACAAACATAATAGTTCAAAAATAAACCACAAATCAATATTAGCTCATCTTAAACAAAATAACCCTACTTAGTCGCATTTTTAATATTTAGCGAGCTAATCGATCATCAACTTAGGCTAACTGATTAAACATGAATGTTAACGATTTACGTCAACAACAACACGGCCGCGAACCTTACCTGCCAATAAGTCACTGGCGACATCAATCGCCTCAATCAAACTGATTTCATGAACTATGTCATCAAAAATGGCAGGATCAAGGATTTCACCAAGACGTTGCCATGCTTCAATACGATCGGCTAACGGTCGCATCACACTGTCAACACCCGCTAACGTCACACAGCGTAAAATGAAAGGCGCGACACTCGCTGGAAAATCCATCCCCTGTGCTAAACCACATGCAGCCACAGTCCCACCATATTTTGTACTGGCACACACATTGGCTAATGTATGACTGCCAACAGAATCTACCGCCCCAGCCCAACGCTCCTTAGCCAAAGGTCGACCAGCTTCTGATAAGCTCGCACGATCAATAATGTCTTTAGCGCCTAACTTTTTCAAATAATCACTTTGATCAACCCGCCCGGTAGATGCCACTACCTGATACCCAAGCTTGGCCAAAATTGCGATAGCAAAACTGCCTACACCGCCATTAGCACCGGTCACTAACACTTCACCCTTATCGGGTGTGACACCATTTTTCTCAAGTGCCATTACACATAACATTGCCGTGTAGCCTGCGGTGCCAATCGCCATGGCTTGCTGCGGGGAAAATGCGCTTGGTAGTGGAATGAGCCACTCACTTTTTAAACGTGCTTTAGTGGCTAAACCACCACAATGGGTTTCACCGACACCAAAACCATTCAATAATACCGTATCACCAACGGCAAATTTATCACTATCGCTATGTTCGACTACGCCCACTAAATCAATACCAGGCACCATAGGAAATGTTCTCACCACAGGTGCTTTACCTGTAATAGCGAGGGCATCTTTATAATTAAGCGTGCTATAAAGTACTTTTACCGTCACATCTCCTGCAGGAAGCACATTTTCATCAATGCTTTTTACTGTAGTACGATAACCTTGGTCATCTTTTTCAATTAACATGCCATGAAACATTGTCTTCTCCTAATTTAGACTGCTCGTCTATTAATGAATACATTTTGAGTGAACTTGTACAAACTTAAAAATACACCAACTTAAAATAGAGTGGCTAAGCTAACGTTACTTGGGTAATGCAGCCATAAAAAGATCACAGTAATTATCCAGCGGTGTGGCCTGTTGCACCAACTTTGCTCGACTGACAGCCCCTTCCCAACCGACCCAAAAGTTTTCAGCTAAAAGTTGACAGTTTGCACTTTCTGCCAGCTCTCCATGTAATTGCGCCTCTTTAAGACACCGAGCTAGACAGTCTTGCCAACTCACAAATATGTCAATAATTTGCGGCCTAAAACTTTCTGGTAATACGCCAACTTCTTGCCCTAAGTTACCCACTAAACAACCACGCTTAAACTCATAACGGATCATGCCTGCTTTGGCATTGTCGACAAAATTCCTAATTCGCCTTAATGGCAAAAATGATTCGTCCAGTAAATGAATTTCCAGCTTATGTAAAAAATAGTCGGCATAATTTTTCAATACCGCCTGACCAAATGCTTCTTTACTAGCAAAATAATGATAGAAGGAGCCTTTGGGGACGCCCACTTTTTTTAAAATCGGTTCAATACCCGATGAAGCAAAGCCTTGTTCTGTCAGTTGTTCTAGACCACTTCGAATAAGCTCGGCCCGTGTATCTGGATTATCACGCGACACTTTAGGGGGCCTTCCACGACGGGGTTTCTGGCTTGGACTTATATCTGCACTCATTATTATATCTAAGCTTAAATTGTTCATAACAATTATATTAGACCGAACGTCTATTTAAATACAATATTATTGTGTTTAAGCGCAACCTAGATCTCACATTCTTCAAATATCAACGCTATCACTGGGGCAACTTATGTTAATAATACATCAGATAAATGCCTAAGACTGACTAAACTGAATAAGAATTTTAGATTGTTTAACAAGGTGATACTGGCAAAATTAGGTACTAGTAACCTCGTAAAATGTATCCACTACTTTACATAATCAACTCAACCCCAATTGCAAACCGAGCTATTAACGCTAAAAGTGGCTTTGCGATACAAACTGTCAATCACAAAAATAATTTGAACAAAAACCATTTGAGCTATAATTATTAACAAGGTGAACTAATCGATAAATCCGCTGCGCGAACGTGCATATTGAATCGAGTAATTGATTAGTTAATCGCGCTATAACATAACGAGTCACTTTAACAGAGATGAGAAATCATAGTCGGCAATAACAATAATGTTATAGCTTTACCATTTATCCTAACCCTCTATATGCATCAATAAAAAGTGTGTAAATCAATAAAACATAATGAAAAGTCTATTTACTTGTTACACATTAACTATCAAAAACAAACATAAGATACTGAAATAAAATATAAAAATAATTATTCGGTTAATATTTCGATGATTAAACACCCTATCAAAGACTCTGATATGCCAATCAAATGGCCCTAAAACAACAAAACTGATCCTACATATAAATAAAAAATATAATTTACAACAATTTATATTCTCAGGAGAGTATTCAGCTACATGATTGAATAATAACAATCGCAAAAAAGCCCTCTCCAGCTCATCAAGTATGGCCCTGTCAGCTCAAATAGCATGGCCAATAACAGCATGCACAGTCGAGATAAAACCCTCTAAAGTAGCCTTATCCGATAATCAATTGGAAATTTGACGTCTAATCATGCTATTATGATTAGACCACTAACTATCTTGGTGGTTTTTTATTGTTAAATTTAAATCCTTAAACAATAAACCGATTAGCTCTAACCCAGGAGGACATTATGTCAACAGGCACTTTAAGCGAAGAAAATCTCATTACGAATATGTGGAACACAGTGACGTTAAAGCTGAAAGAAGCTTCGCAATTATTATGTTTGTGCGCTCTTTTAAGCACCTATCTCTTTGTTATGTTGAAACCTGAAGGGATTCAAAATCACAAAGCGTTGGGAGGCAAATAATTCATGCATTACCTAACCTATGTCTCATTAGCAATTTATTTCATGGTAATGCTAGGCATTGGATTGTTTGCTTATAAACAATCAACAAGCGATGTATCTGGCTATATTTTGGGTGGACGAAAAGTCAGCCCACAAGTTACCGCACTATCAGCTGGCGCATCGGATATGAGTGGTTGGATGCTTATGGGCTTGCCTGGTGCAATGTTCTTAGTGGGTTTTGAAACCATCTATATTGCAATAGGCCTATTACTTGGTGCTCTGGTTAATTATTTAATTGTCGCGCCAAAACTGAGGGTTTATACCGAAGTAGCGGACAACTCGTTGACCATCCCAGAGTTTTTTGCAAAACGCTTTCATGCACCTAATAGTCATATACGGATTATCGCAGCGGTTATCATTGTCATCTTCTTTACCTTATATACCTCTGCAGGATTAGTTGCTGGCGGAAAGTTATTTGTTTCGGCATTTGATTTAAATTATGAACTTGGTCTGATAGTTACCTTAGGTGTTGTGGTTTCTTACACCCTACTCGGCGGTTTTTTAGCTGTGAGTATGACTGACTTTGTTCAAGGCTGTATTATGTTTGTTGCCTTGGTTTTGGTACCTATTGTTGCCTACCAAGAGTTTAGTAGTGCAGACAAAATGTTGGACTACGCTTACCAGTCGATTCCGCACTTTTCTGATGCTATGCAAAATGTCACCATACTCGGGTTAATTTCTAGTCTTTCTTGGGGATTAGGTTATTTTGGCCAACCGCATATTATTGTGCGTTTTATGGCTATCCGTTCAGTGTCTGATATCAAAATTGCCCGCAGAATTGGCATGAGCTGGATGACAGTCACTATCGTTGGTGCGCTGGCGACAGGTCTTGTTGGTATTGCTTATGCCAATAAATTTGATATGAAAGTCAGTGATCCTGAAACCATCTTTATTATATTTTCAGAATTATTGTTTAACCCTCTAATCAGTGGTTTCTTATTGGCAGCTATTTTAGCCGCAATTATGAGCACGATATCTTCACAGTTATTAGTATCATCAAGCTCACTAACTGAAGATATCTATCGAGTGGTATCAAAGAAAGAATCAACTGAACAAGAAATGGTCAAAATGGGCCGTTATGGTGTAGCAGGCGTTGCCATTGTGGCGAGTTTGTTAGCACTTGATCGTTCTAACAGTATTTTATCG
The DNA here is from genome assembly GCF_021560015.1 of Shewanella vesiculosa. Taxonomy (NCBI): domain Bacteria; kingdom Pseudomonadati; phylum Pseudomonadota; class Gammaproteobacteria; order Alteromonadales; family Shewanellaceae; genus Shewanella; species Shewanella vesiculosa. The sequence goes on from NZ_CP073588.1 coordinate 2,630,883, forward strand.
TTAGTGAGTAATGCTTGGGCTGGATTTGGTGCAGCGTTCGGTCCATTAGTATTATTCAGTCTTTATAAACAAAACCTTACTCATAAAGCCGCTGTTGCGGGTATTGTCTCGGGTGCAGCTACCGTCCTCTTTTGGATATATGCTCCTGTACTTGGCGACGGAAAAGCATTAACCAGCGTGATTTATGAAATGATCCCAGGTTTTATTGTTAGTAGCGTAGTGATTTGGATTACCAGTGCTCTTGACTCGGATCCTTGTAATAAAACAGTCGATACCTTCCATGAAGCGAATCGTGTTTTAACCGAGCAACAGTAATGGAGAACAATACTATGTCAACTTCACATTGGAAACGGATTGTGGTTAAAGTGGGAAGCGCATTAATTGCGCCCCATCAACAAGGTTGTAGCAGCCATTATTTGTTAGGTATAGCCCAATTTATCGCGACCTGTCGTGCTCAAGGGTGCCAAGTAGTTTTGGTATCTTCGGGTTCAGTTGCCGCTGGTAAACATCGATTTGCTGAAACTGCAGAGCCAAGTATTTCACTTAAAAAAGCCATGGCTGCAGCAGGCCAGGCAGATATGATGGCGACCTGGGATAAGTTATTTGACTTCCCTTCAGCGCAGCTATTACTGACCCATGGTGATTTACGCGACCGTGACCGTTATATCAGCATTAAAAATACAATTTTTACTCTGTTAGACAATGGCTTGCTGCCCATTATTAACGAAAATGATGCTGTCACAGCAGCCAAATTACGTGTGGGTGATAATGATAATTTATCAGCCATGGTGGCAGCTGCAGCAGATGCTGATGCGTTAATTATTTGCTCTGACGTAAAAGGGCTTTATAACAAAAACCCTAATTTACATGAAGATGCCACACTAATTAAGCAAGTAAGTGAGATTAATGCTGAAATCTACGCAATGGCTGGCGGAGCGACCAGTAGTGTAGGTACTGGCGGGATGCAAACTAAAATCGAAGCGGCAGAGAAAGCGATTTCTCACGGAATTGAAACCATGATTGTCGATGGATTCGACGCAGATACCTTTAATCAACTTTTAAAAGGTCAGAATCCGGGCACGTTATTTACCCCGTATGATGTACCTATGCAAGAACACTTGCATTGGATGATGCATACCTCACAAATTCAAGGTGAGTTAATTGTCGACAATGACTTTAGCGCGGACCTTGAAGAACATGATACCCAACTAACCACTGACGATGTAGTGGCCGTAAGAGGCAACTTTTCCGTCGGCGATACTGTTTTAGTGCGCAAAGGCGATGGCACTAAATTGGCAAAAGCCAAATCAAACTACAGTAGTTGTTTATTACATTTTATTGCAGACCAGGAAGATCGTGAATTTGCCAATAACGCCCAACAAAAAACGGGCCCACTGATCTCTGACAAAAACATCGCCATTTTGGAGCACATATGAGTTTAATTAAAGATTTATCGCAAGCCGCAGCAACAGCTGCACAAACTCTAGCCCTATTAGATGAAAAAGTTAAAAACACCATCTTACTTGATATGGCTCGTGCGCTTAGGGCACACAGCGACGATATTATTAAAGCGAATTTATTAGATCTTGAACACGCCGAAAAAGCTGACTTAGGCACGGCGATGATAGACAGATTGACACTGACACCTGATCGTATTGAATCCATGGCGGCAGGCATCGAAACCGTTGCGTCATTACCCGATCCTGTCGGTATGGTGCGCGAAATATGCCAGCGACCTAATGGGCTTAACATTCAAAAAATGCGCGTGCCTTTAGGTGTTGTGTGCATGATTTATGAAGCACGCCCTAATGTTACCGCTGATGCCGGTGCGTTATGCTTTAAATCAGGTAATGCTGTGATATTGCGTGGTGGTAAAGAAGCGCTTAATTCAAGTAAAATCATTGCTTCTATCTTACAAAATGTGTTGCAAGTATATCAGTTACCTACCGCACTGATCACGGTTGTACCCGACCCAGATCGCGCTTTAATGCTGGAGCTGATGCAGCAACGTGACTTTATTGACGTGATTATTCCACGCGGTGGAGAAGGTTTGATCAACTTTGTGACAGATAACAGTAAAATCCCTGTTATTCAACACTTTAAAGGTGTTTGTCACTTATATGTCGATAAAGACGCAGACCTCGATATTGCAATGTCTTTATTACTGAATGGTAAAACCCAACGCACTGGCGTATGTAATGCCCTAGAGGGATTACTGGTACATCAAGACGTAGCAGCCACATTTTTACCGAAAGTAGCAGCCGAGCTTGCCGCACATAAAGTACGTATTAATGTCAGCAAGAATGCCCAACAATACTTTGAGCATGCCAATGTTATTAGCGATGATGATTTTGGCCAAGAGTATTTAGATTTAGAAATTGCTATTCGCCAAGTGACTGACTTTGACCATGCGATTAATCATATTCGTCGCTTTGGTAGCCATCACACAGAAGTGATTTGTACTCAAAATGAGTTAACGGCTACGCGTTTTCAACGCACAGTGGATGCCTCAGTCGTGATGGTAAATGCATCATCACGTTTTTCTGATGGTAGCGAACTCGGTCTAGGTGCAGAAATTGGTATTGCGACCAGTAAATTACATGCCTACGGCCCAATGGGCCTTGAGTCACTCACGACTGAGAAATACTTAGTCAGTGGTGAAGGTCAAGTTCGCGCATAATCCAATCGGCACCACAGATAAAAGGCCAAGCGAAAGCATGGCCTTTTCTTTTTAGCGACACTTTCGGAGGTTCCCATCGTTCAACATCAGTCATTAGATCCCAATACCTGTATCGCCTTTATCGGTGGTGGCAACATGGCCAGAGCTATTATCAGCGGCCTACTGAAACAAGGTCACAACAGTGCCAATATTCTAGTGTGCGCCCCAAGTCAAACCACCCGACACGACTTAATCGATACATTCAATGTAAAAGTACATCAAGACAATACCGCCGCAGTTGCGTTTGCTGATGTCATCATTATTGCCGTTAAACCTTTTGTTGTACCGGTAGTGTGTGAGCAATTGAGTGAAGTGATGCAGCACGATAACCGTAAATTAGTTATCTCAATTGCCGCAGGAGTCAAACATGCCACACTGCGCCAGAAATTACATTTTTCACCCAAAGTCATTTGCGCCATGCCAAACTTACCGACCGCCATTGGCGAAGGATTAACAGGTTTATACGCAAGTCCCGACACTCACAAACATGATATTGCCCTAGCAGAAAGACTCATGCGGGCTGTTGGTGAAACGGTATGGTTAACAGAAGAAAGCCAAATGTCGACCATAGTGGCGGCGGCGGGTAGCTCTCCAGCGTATTTATTCTTATTTTTAGAAGCAATGGAAAAAGCGGCTGTCGAACAAGGGCTGCCACAAGAAACTGCCACTAAAGCAGTGCTTCAAAGTGCAATGGGAGCAATATCTATGGCGATGAAGAGTCAGCATAATTTGGCTAACCTGCGCCACCAGGTGACCTCCCCTAAGGGCACAACAGAACAGGCAATATTGGCATTTCAAGATGGCGATCTCGATGAGCTTGTCGCCAATGCAATGGCGTGTGCAACATCAAGAGCAAAAGAGTTATCTATTGGTTAGCTCGATGAACTAGGCTGATGTTAATACCATTGGCCCAATGGCACTGTTCTGGCTGAGAATGACTTGATTATCGCCCGCACTCACTGATGACAGGCTCACGAGTAGCTTACGCCTCGCTCACAGTAACTCTTGTTTGATCAGCTTCAGTAGAAAGGTTTCTCGTTCAATCGATAAGCCTTTTTTACTGCTATTGGCAATCGTATCTAAGTTATGCGCTATAGCCTCATCAATATCAATCCACACCGGCACCATGCCATTATTGATTTCATGGGCTTCAAATTGAGTCTCACCCAGCTGACTGTCTATCTCACAAGTGAAGCAATAAGACAGCATGTTCACCGATGTATAACCCTCTCGCTGCCATGGGCGGTATTCTTCATATAAGCCAAATTCCTTAATATTGCGGATCTCTTGCGCGCCGGTTTCCTCTTGTAACTCCCGAATGAGCCCTTGCTCTATCTCCTCGCCCGCATCGACTCCACCACCTGGTAATGAATAGTCATGATAACGTTGGGTATAAAGCATCAATATTTGATTATCACGAATGACAATTGCACGGGCAGCAATACGAGTCAGCATAGTTTTTTGATTGGCATCAATAAATTCTGCAGGAGTATCAGTATGATAACGAGTGGTTAAATAGCGCATTATACGGGTTCATCACAATAAAAAGCGCATGATACTGTGCCAGAGCTCAGGCTTCAAGTGTGCGTATACACTCATTCAATAGCTGCTTATAAACAAGTTAACACCCGTTTATTGCAAAATATACTCACTCAAACAGTGAAGCTAACTAATATCACCTTAGTGATTATCAATATAGACAATGGCATAGCTAAAATAGCCTATACTCATACAGACAAATTATTGAGCATTAGAGGCTGTTGGGTTCGCCGCTGAACTAAAGACAATCAAAAGAAGTATCCATCAGCCATACAATAAACAGCTTATCTCGGGGCTCTACGCTAATTATCATCAAGTTAAGTCTGTTTTAACCGAGTCATACAATAATAGGTTTTTTTCGATACCACAGCACATAAAACAACTGACTAGGTGGCCGTTATTATTATATTTTCTCTCATAATCATTATTGCTGGTGCTCGCATAATCTGAAATATAGCCCCTATTATTACCAGGCTTAACGGTTAGCATTGATAGAATTTTACTTTGGAATTTGCTTACGATGAAATTTTGGTTAAAACAATTCGCCCAATATCCACCAGATCATCCCGATTACTGGCGAGTCCAATTAATCGGCTATACATTGCTGATTACAATGAGCTACTTTTTCATTCTTGCCCTGATTAATCTTTTGTATTTTAACAGCTTGGAATACACCTTACTCGATAGTGTTGGGTTATGTATTTCATTTGTTATTTTCTACCATTTCCGCAAAACAGGACATGTTAAAATAGCCTCTTGGGCGACCACCATAATGGTAAGCAGCTTAATCATGCTATTTGCCATTTCAGCTAAGGGTCAATCCTACTCATTATTTTGGTCAACGCTCGTCCCACTGATTTCATTTTTTCTTATAGGACGGAAATGGGGAACACTAATTTCATGCCTTACCTTCGCTGTATGTGCTTTTTTGGTGTACCAGCAAACTCAAGACCCTGAGCCTGTAACGATTAGAACTCAAGCCTTATTTAATATTATCGAAGTGTGTATAGCACAAGTTTTACTGATTAGGTTTTACGAAAAAACTCGTTTTTCCGGCTATCAGAAACTCGCACTTCGCAATTTAGAAATCCAAAAAATGGCTGAAACAGATAAACTCACCGGGCTGTATAACCGCGACAAACTCGATAAGGTTCTAGAACAACTGCTGACCATTAAAGCCGTGAATAACGACGTAATGCCTGATTCTGGCAGCCGAGATAATAAATCGCCATCGATCGATATAGGCGGCGTAGATGATAAAAACCCCACCGAACCAAGGTTACTTAAGCTGATATCTCGTTTTCAATCGCCTATTTCGGTAGTGATGATCGACATCGATCATTTTAAACGCATCAATGATAATCACGGTCATCTGGTAGGTGATAAAGTCTTATGTGAATTGGCGCATTTACTCCAAAGCCAAATGCGCAATGATGATTTACTAGTACGTTGGGGAGGTGAAGAGTTTGTGATGGTATTACTCAATTCAACCTTAAATGACACCATAGAGCTAACCGAAAGATTACGCCAATATGTCGCCAAGCAAAATATTCAAGGTATGGCACTCACAATAAGCTTAGGCGTTGCACAATACAATTCACAAGACTCTGCTGACAGCATATTAGAGCGTGCAGACAAAGCCTTATACAAAGCTAAATCACAAGGGCGCAATTGCGTGGCAGTGGCTTAATAAATGTAAATACCACTGCATAATCAATATCAAGCAGTGACATAGCATAGTAAGCTTTTTAATTGGCTTTATTAATTGCCTCACTCAGCTCGCTATCGAGTATTTTAGGCACATAATGTTTGCCATTAATACGCTGAATAATTTGGGTCGCGGTTAAATCATGTACCACATTAATCACTGTCGATGCGGCATCGGTGATTGCACCAATGACCACTAAAATAGGGATAACTTCCATCGGTAAACCTAAGGTAGTCACAATAAAAATTTCGCCTAAAAATGCTCCTCCCGGGACTCCACCAATGATAAATGCAGACAATACCGAAATCAAAATCGTTAGCATAAACACATCTGGAGTAAAATCGAGACCTAATAGCGAATAGATAAACACGATTTTTAGCGCGGTGATCGCTGCTGCACCACCTTTATTAAGATTCACTAACAATGGCAAACTAATCTCTGCAATTTGCTCGTTTAAGCCCATTTTAGCGGCGCTACGAATGGTCACAGGTAATGTCGCTAATGATGAACTAGTGCCTAATGCCGTCACTGCGGGTTCAAGCATATGTTGCCAAAACTGCTTAACCCCTTTTACTCCGCCACCAATCCATGCGTATAGGGTTGAACCTAAGGTAATATATAACGCCATTGCGACAAAAAATAATCCAACAGCTCGAGCAAACGTGCCCATTAACTCAGTATCTTGACTAGCCATAGTCGCAGCAAAATAAGCTCCAAGCCCAATAGGCGCAACATACATTAATAGCGAAATAACTTTCATGATCACAGTATTTAAACTGTCTAGCATGCGTCCAACTCTCTGGCCATCTTCACCTGATTGACCAATGGCCACACCACCAATCACCGACATAATGATCAAAGCCAAAATGTTTGATTTAGACAATAAACCAACAAAATCATTGGTGGTTAACAAGCTAACAAAATCCATACCGCCTGATGCAGCATCAACCGTATTGGCTAAATCAAGTGTCACGCCTTGGGCAGGATCGTACGCTAACGCCAGCAATACCACACCGACAGCGGGAATAATTGCCATCACAATTGATACCAGCATAATCGACACCAGTATCGCGCCTAATTTCTTTAAATCCGTCATGTGCGCGATAGATGACATCACGCTCACAGCCACCAGAGGTACGATGATCATAAACAATAGATTAAGGAAAATTTGCCCTATCGGCTTGAGCTTTATGGCGAGTTCAGGCGCTAAGCCACCGAATAGCCCACCAAGCAATAAAGCACCCAGCAATATAATTGACGAACGATAAGCACGTAGGCTACTGAACATAATGGCTCCTAAAGACAGTTAATCAACACAAAAAATGGCCAGCAAACACGGCCTAAGGAACACTTAACGTACAAGCTAGTAATAAGTTAACTTTTAAATACAGTCACTTATCACTCAGTTGAGCGGTATTTCTCACGAAAACATGTGACGACAAGATGATGGTTTGAACTAAAATATGGCACAAAACCAATAAGATACCAACAACAACCGTACTTCAGCAATCGTTAATAATAACTGTACCATCCACAACACTGTAGGTCGGTTAATTCTAGGCTGATTAATATGCTTTTGTAGTAGCAACTCAAGAATCATTTGTTATAGCAAGAGCAAAAATGACAGGACTAGGCTTAAATCAATATCAGATGAAGGGCATCAAGCAGCTAAGCAAATAACGGCGCTAATCAGAACCTTGAATAACATACCAAGCGAATAGAGGAAGCTTACACACAAGTAAGCTTCCTAAAGTGACATTACATGACGATATAGATGGGCCAACCAAGAAGACCGACTAAACCTTCCTTGTATTCAAATCGCTCTAATCGCTCAGGAGAGGCATTTTGAGCAGCCAACTCTTGATAACTTCGAGAGAAATTTAATGTGCGTAGCAATGCAGAGTTAAAGTTTTTACCTAAATCCAAACGGATAGCAGCTTCAAGCTCCTTAGGTAACTCAGCCAGGGCGAGCTTAGTTTGTTGCTCGATAAATTCCAGGCTAAACCACTGCGGCTGAAGTTCTACACTCGTCATACGCCGTTTAAGATCTGGGCGCACTTTTTTACCGTCGAAAAATATCCGATAAAGCACAGCTTCTGCTAAGGTACTTTCCAGATTGATATAATCCATAGGGTCAAAGGTGCCAGCAATATAAAACTGAGCTAACAATGCATTAATAGATTGCTGGCGATTATGCTCGGTTAAGGCTTCTTGATAATAAACCCAACCTTGCCACTCATCACAATCCGGTGGACTCGACACTTGATCAAGCAAGATTTTATCCACATCGCCATAAACCGATTTACCATGAAGCCTGTACTGGCTCACTTTAGTTAGCATACCCCAGCCTTTCTGAAACGACTTAACCACGCCGTCATCATTGAGCAGCAACGCAATAGCATTATCTTGATTTTGGTCCGACAACGCCATCAAACCAATACTCACAATACCAATCACATCTTGCGCCGCTTCTTCAAGCAAATGCATTTTATACTTGTTATAAAACTTATCTGCGAACTTAAGGCTCATCAAAATGGCTTTCGCTTTGATCTGTCCCAATTGCTCATTACTAAGCAAATCTTCGGTTCGGCCATAAGCCAACACCCGACTCAAATAGGGACCCTGATTTTCGTCACGTAATACCAATTGCATTTGCAGAACCCTTAATCAAGAAAGCTAAACATGTCATCAACTTCAGCATACTCGTCAGTGACTTGGTTCTTTTCTTTCGCCTGAATCACTAATTCGCTGGCAAATTGGCTGATAATTAACTGCCAGTCAGAGCCAGTATTACGCAGCATGTTCTTGATCGACTTCTCGACATTAGGTGCTCTATCGCGGATCAGCGCCAGCAAACTTCGCGGATCATCAATGCTCAGACTATGAGCTTCTTCATCGGCTTGCCAATCAGAATACCCCACGGTTTCCTCATCCGCTTCATCATCAAAAGTATCGTTAATCTCATCTTCATCATCACTGCTACCACCTAAGATAAGCTCAATAAATGGGATCGATAGATAAAATAGTGCCGCTGGGTCTTCAGCCAAACATTCTAAAATAGCAGTTTGTTTTTCTTCGCTGTCCTGGATACGGATAAGGTAAGTCATAAAATCAAACGTATGATGCATTAACTCTTCAGCATTACTCTTGATTTTTTCTTCCCAGTAAAGCGGTTGCTGGCAGACGATGTCACGGATCTGTTCTGGCGACATAAGCTCAGACATGATCGATGGACACGAAATATCATGCTGACTGTTAATTTGCGTCAGCGTAACTATGTCCATTTTTTCTATAACTTCAACCAACTGATCATCAGACATTGACGACGCAATTAACTCAAATCTCTTGCTTGCCTGTTTAGGCTCAACATTCGCCAGCTCTTGTATTTCAGCGGCGGTTATTTCAATGAGACTGTTCATTCGATATCCTCATCATATTGGTCATAATAACCTTCTTCATCGCTATCATAGTCATTGTCGTCATCGTTCTCATCACGCTCATGCTCATGAAGACCATCAGAATCATCCTCATCAGCGATTTGCTTGGGCGCAGACTCTCCCTGCGTCTCCAACAAATACACCACAGCACAACTTTCAATGAGCAGATCTTCGCTGTATTTACGTACCGCAAGTGCTAGAGGTAGATCGGCATTGTTAAATGCAATCGAGGTTTTAAACTCATCCCAACTAGGATGAATATTCAAGCTAATCCAATGTGCCCATTGACGCTTTGATTCAGGAGAGAACTTGACTCTATCATAAAGCGCTACCGGTAAATATTCAGGGACAGAATCGAGCATCCCAGGATCGGCCAACAATATCGCTCTGATTTGGCTGGTAAACTTTGCTAGTGCATTGGGCGTATCAGGATCGTTATAAGATTCGATATTGTCATGGGCATTATTTTTTAGCTCATTAATGCGTGAAATATTAAGATGTTTAGCCATGGGATACTCAGGAATAATATTCGTCCCACAACTCCCGCATTGCGGCAGTGGGATCAGTGACAATTACGTTGTTAAAATCATTGATAAACGCATTTCGCTGCTTTTTATCTGATAATACTTCGTAAGCTTTTTTGACTCGTTGGAGCTGAACCGATGCTTGTTGTTTCTCATCATCAGACGCCCCAAGTAACTTGTCAGGATGGTACTTGTTCGATAAACGTTTATAGGCTTTTTTTATGTCATCTTCTTTGGCATTGGGTCTAACGCCCAGTACACTAAAGTGGTTAATCATAGTTATTCCTGCAGGCGATGTGGCAGTGATTGCGAGATAAAAAAGTCTGTGAATAGATAATTTTTTAGCCCGCTATTATATCAACATTCACAGGCTAGCAGCAAACATAAACCACAGTTAACTGCTAATCATTTAAAGCGCCAATAACCTATCAAAAATACTGTTGTCTTAAGTGGGGTTGATGTTTGCTGCCGTTAGGATGTCACCAGCCAAGCTTAATCAAGTGTGATGCATCATATTCACCGCCGTAGATTGAATAGCATGGCGCTCAAATGGTAAACAAAGGCAGAAATTAGCCCGTATTAATCAAACTCACAAACTCGTTCATTGCTGGAGACACACTGTATTTACGGGTAATAAACACTGTGTTACCTGATTGAATATGTTGCAATGGCCGATAATGCAAATTAAATAATTTTTCAGCCGATTTGGCAATACCACTACTGACAATGGCATAACCAATATCGTGCTTTACCGCACTGACTAAATGAAATAGCGAATCAGTTTCTAACACCACATTAAAACGTAACTGAGATTGTGCCAGCGCATTATCAATATATTGCCTAAACTGCATATTTTGGCTTAACAATACCAATGGCCTTTGCTGCAAATCCTTAAGGGCTAATGCCCCATCGCTCAGTGGTGTATCAAGTTGCGACACTAATGTTTGACTTGCTAGCACGGCCATATCGTTATCCATTTGAGGATAAAAATAAAATGTGCGCCGATTCGCCTCAGTAAGATTGTCATCAAACCCCAAACCTATGTCGATTTGATGTAAGGTCAGTTGTTCGATGAGCTTTTCATTAGTGGTCACCAACAAGGTAATCGTAATATTAGGATGCAGCTCATTGAATTGTTTAATGATCGGCATAATATCCACACTCGACTGCGGCACAATACCAATCCGAAGAGAACCAATTAACGGCCCACTAAATACACTGAGTTCTTGCTTTAACGCCACTTGATCCAAGAGCATTTTTTCAGCATAGCGCAACACAATCTGCCCAGCATCGGTTAACGCGACAAACTGACTGCCACGCACCACCAGCTCAGTACCAAAACTTTTTTCTAAAGCCGTGATACTGGCCGATAAGGTAGGCTGAGTAATATGGCAAGCCTTGGCTGCTTTAGCAAAATGCTTAAACTTTGCTAGCTCATAAAAATAATGTAACTGCCTAAGATTCATCCCTCGCCCTTAATACTAGCTATCAATTTCAACATATTAATAGATAAAAACTATCACCGCATAAATTTGTTTGATTGGCTTTGTGCATTAGCGGTCACTAAACTGTGATTAAGATCCCGTTTTGAGTCTACGCCCATGAATGCTGCATACAAATGGTTACCCCCCATAGAACATCTGGTAGAGGAAGCGGCGGCGGCCATTAGCATTAACGGCATTAACTATGCCGTGATGATGGTAACGCCAGATAACATTGAAGATTTTGCCATTGGTTTTTTGTTTTCAGAAGCGATTATTCAACACGATCATGACGTGCATGATATTCAAATAACGCCATCTGATAACGGCTTTATTATTGAAGTAACCATTTCTAATCGTTGTCTATACGCCTTAAACAGTAAAAAACGTCGACTCGTTGGGGCTACCGGTTGCGGGATTTGCGGGGTTGAAGCAATAGAACATGCACTGCCACAATTATCCATATTGCCCATCACCCGTCCCATTGACATTACTGATGTTGAAAGCTTGAAACAGCGCATAACTGACAGCCAAATAAAAGCGCAGCAAAGTGGCGCAATACACGCTGCCCTGGGCTTAACAGCACAAGGTGATATTGTTGCCTGTCGTGAAGACATCGGCCGCCATAATGCCCTCGATAAACTTATCGGCATGTTATTAAGGCAAACAACCACGACTCAAGAAACATCATGTAATACCTTATTAATTACCAGTCGTTGCAGTAGTGAGTTAATCCATAAAGCGGTTCTTTTTGGCGCTAATAACCTTATTAGTCTTGCCTCGCCCAGCCAACTCGCAGTCAAACTGGCACTACAATATAACCTTAATATTATTCACATCCCCAAGTATTCAGCGCCTATTTATTATTCAAATTACGATGCTCATTTCGATGTTAACCGTTTATCGCTGAGCCCTATCGGAGAAATCAATGTCTAGTCATTATCAAAAACCAACCAAAGCGGGTGGTTTTCCTTCACTGCAAGCGACGTTTACTCATGTACTGCGTAGTCAACAGACCAAGCAAAATCTCAAAAACTTACTTCGCGTTAACCAAACCGATGGTTTTGATTGCCCAGGTTGTGCATGGGGTGATAACAAACAAGGTGCATTTCAGTTTTGCGAAAATGGTGCTAAAGCAGTGGCATGGGAGTCGACCGGTAAAGGAGTTGGACGCGAGTTTTTCAGCCAATATTCAGTGCGCCAACTGGCAAAACAAACGGACTATTGGTTAGAGTATCAGGGCCGTTTAACCGAACCGATGCGCTTTAATGCTGTCACCGATCACTATGAACCGGTTACCTGGTCTGAAGCTTTTTCGATCATCGCCACCAAGCTCAACAGCTTAAGTCGCCCTGATCAAGTTGAGTTTTACACTTCTGGCCGCGCCAGTAACGAAGCCTCTTATCTTTACCAATTATTTGGTCGGCTGTATGGCACCAATAATTTTCCCGATTGCTCTAATATGTGCCATGAAGCCAGCGGGGTTGCACTAACAAAATCAATCGGCATTGGTAAAGGCACCGTGGTACTTGAAGACTTTGACGCCGCTGAAGCCATTTTTGTGTTTGGCCAAAACCCTGGTACCAACCACCCCAGAATGATGAATACTCTGCGTAAGGCTGCTAAGCAAGGCTGTAAAATTGTGACCTTTAATAATCTTAAAGAAGTCGCCTTAGAAAAATTCGCCAGTCCACAAAATCCCATAGAATTGCTCACTCCAGCAGCCACTACCATTAGTCATTTGTATTTAACCCCTAAGTTGGGCGGCGATATGGCAGCAGCGCGCGGTATGGCTAAATTTATTATTGAACAACGTCCAGACAAAATTGACCATGACTTTATTCAACAGCACAGTGCGTTTTTTGAAGACTATCAACACAAAGTTAAGCACACGAGCTGGGATAAAATTGAACAACAATCTGGGCTAACAAAAGCACAGATTATTCAAGCGGCCACGCTGTTCAGTAACAGTAAAACCGTGATCAGCTGCTGGGCCATGGGGTTAACTCAGCACAAGCATTCGGTCGACATCATAAGCGAAGTGATTAACCTGCACCTTCTGTGTGGTCAAATAGGTAAAAAAGGCGCTGGATTATGCCCTGTCCGTGGCCACAGTAATGTGCAAGGTAACCGCACTATGGGCATTAATGAAAAGCCATCTGCCGATTTTATCGATAAATTGGATAATTACTTTGCTACCACCTTACCGCGCCTAGCGGGCCACAATGTGGTTGAAGCACTGAAAGCGCTGCACAGTAAACAGAGTAAAGTGTTAATATGCTTAGGCGGTAATCTTGCAGCGGCGGCACCTGATACCGACTTTACTTACCAAGCTATGCGCAATGCTGAACTCAATGTGCAAATTAGCACTAAACTTAATCGCAGCCACTTACAAGTGACTCACGATGCATTAATTTTGCCTTGCCTAGGTCGCACTGAATTAGACCAGCAAGTTAGCGGTATTCAAAAAATCACCGTTGAAGACACCTTCAGCATGGTTCATGCGTCAACAGGTATGACCGACCCCGTCTCAGAACAGTGTTTATCTGAAATCGATATTGTCGCCCAAATGGCTCATGCTACCTTCAGTCATCTCAATCACAGCCATACTAATCAAAGTCATGCAGGCAATAAGCTCAACTGGCTAGCTCTGCGCGACGACTATAGCCTTATCCGCAATCTTATCGAAAACACGATTACTGGATTTAGCGATTTTAATCAACGAATCGAACAACCAGCCGGATTTTATCTCGGCAATAGCGCAGCTGAGCTGGTTTGGAATACCAGTAATCAGTTAGCTCAATTTAATCCGAGTGAGTTGCCCGATTCTGTCATCGCAGATTGTTCAAGCAACGCTCAAACAACTCAGTCATCCGCCGAACACCCTATTTTGTTACTGCAAAGCCTGCGGTCTCACGACCAGTACAACACCACGATTTACGGCATGGACGATCGATATCGCGGGATTAAAGGCAAGCGGAATGTATTGTTCATGAACCAACAAGATGCCGTTCAGCTTAATCTCGTTGAAGACCAACTTATTGATATACAGTCTATCGCCAACGACAACATCGTTCGCAAAGTATCAGGCTTCAGTGTGGTTTTTTATGATATCCCACGCGGTAACATTGCCGCCTATTACCCTGAAACAAATCCGCTAGTCTCCATTAACAGTGTCGGAGTCGGTTCATCTACCCCAACATCAAAATCGATCCCGGTGATCATTACGCCATCAAGTAAACAAGTGATTAATGTGGCACTAGTATAAGAGTGTCGACAGACACTCTTTCGTAAAAAATCTATGACTAAGCGTAAATAATACCAATGCCATTTGTGTAAACACTGGCATTGGTATTAGCAGTCATATTAGCGGTCATATTAAGAGTCCATGTTAGCGAGTTATGATGCGCCAGCCTACAAAGAGCGATGATTTGTCAGTAAACACCTTAACCACAGTGGTCAGTAAATCAATTAACCTTAGCTTGGGTTAAATAGCCGCACGACGAATTACAGTAAAGCTTGAAACCTACTCAATCACGCCATCTTTACACTTCTTTAATTGAATAATTAAATGAGATTAATTATCATTCCCCAGATTGTGGTTGATGATTAAATTGAAAACACAATAAAAATCAGCTGGTTTATAACCAGCTGCAATTCGACAGTGTGTAATAGAGTAAACAAAATGAGCATGGTTTCGGCGTTAAAATGGTTCCATAACTGGGTAGGTTTTTTCATTAGTATCACAATGCTAATTGTATTAACGACAGGCGTTTATTTAGGGAGCGTTGATTTACTTAAACGCACAGACAACAAAGGTCAGGCATTTGTGCCGCTCACCCTTGAACAAAAAGCCGATACGGTAAGCCGTTTATTCGAGCGCTACCCTAGCATGAGTACTATTCGTTTTCCGACCGAGCATACCCCATATATTCAAGCTAGTACTCGGGGTAAAGCGATAGCCCTAGACAATCAACTCAATGAACTCAGCAGTAGCTCTTCATTTGACTTACCTTTCTATGAAACGGCTTTCTGGTTACATCGTAATTTTCTGATCGATAATGGCGGCAAATACATCAATGCTTGGGCTTCGCTGGCTGGCGGTATTGTCACCTTAATTGGTATTTATCTGTGGTGGCGAGTTCGTAAGGGATTTCGACTAAAGCAGAGCTTGCCTAAAAATACTCGCTCAAGCAGTTTGCTTAAAAGCCATATTCAATTAGGACTGTTTATTTCAGTACCGTTATTTATATTGTGTGTCAGTGGTTTTTTAATTACTTACAACAGTTTATGGACTGGTGCTCTCAAACCAAAAGCCGCACTCGAGCAAGTTGCTTATCCTGTTAGCCAGGCAAACGATTGGTTAAGTCAGCTCACTAGCGCACAGCAAATTTGGCCTGAGGCAGAACTGATCTCTGTAAGTAAGCCTCGCTCAACACCGAATAAAGGCCCACAGCCTGATAGCGACACGCCACAACAGCTGATATACAGCATTCAATTTGATCAACATCAGGGTGTTTGGTTACGAGAAGCCGACCGTATCAGCATCAATTACCAACAAGGCACGATTGAATCGGTACTCAAACACAGTGACAGATCATTTGCAGGTAAAGTGGCTAGCTTTGTTAGACCATTACATGATGGACTTAATATGCCTGCCAGTTATGTCATGCTGATCACCTTGGTATCGCTTATTGGCACCTTGATTCTTACATTCAGTGTGGTGACCTTTTCCCGCCGTACTTTTAGTCGTAAAAAAGCCAGTTAACGAACGGCCCACAGTGTTGCGCTTCATTTCCCTCATATATCGACGGCAATGTAGCGCAGCATGCAATAAAACCGTTAGTTAAACGCCATATAAGGTCACCACCACCGCACCACCTAAGCCAACATTGTGTTGTAGGGCAAATTTGGCATTATCCACTTGCCTATTTCCGGCTTGGCCACGTAAATGCCACGTTAATTCAGTACATTGTGCTAGCCCAGTCGCACCAATAGGGTGCCCCTTAGACATCAAGCCCCCCAGACGGACCAATAACGTATTGGCCACCATAGGTATTGTCACCGTTGGCAATCAATTCTGCAGCGCCGCCTTCAGCACATAAACCTAATGCTTCGTACGTGATCACTTCATTAGGAGTAAAACAGTCATGTAACTCAATCACATCGATATCAGCAGGACCAATACCGGCCTGGTGGTAAACCTGCTCAGCTGCCCGTTGTGTCATGCCTTTACCAACGGCATAAATTGGATCTTGCCACGACAGCTCGGTATCCGTCGCCATTGCCTGCGCAATAATATTTACCTTGGATGTAATCCCGTGTTTGCGAGCAAATTGCTCGCTGCACACTATGGTTGCAGCAGCACCGCAGGTTGGTGGACATGCCATAAGCCGAGTTAAGTAACTATCATAGATAACTTTATCATCAAGCACTTGCTGGTAAGTTAATGGCGTTGAAAACATAGAGTACGGATTCTGTAATGCATGACGCCGCGACTTTTCAGCTACCTTAGCAAAAATATCAGCGCCTACATGATACTGGTCCATATAGTGACGCCCGGCAGCACCAAAGGCGCGAAGTGCGATTGGGCCTTGTGGGGCATTGAATTGTTGTAACACTGGGTCAAGACGCTCGAACGGACTTTCTCTGTCTGTCCAGTGAGAGCCCAATGCTCCAGGTTGCATTTCTTCAAAGCCAAATGCTAATGCGCAATCCACTTGACCTGACAATACCGCCTGGCGCGCTAAAAATAACGCTGTCGAACCACTAGAGCAATTATTGTTGACGTTAATGATCGCAATACCGCTTTGAATGACATCGTAAAATGCATGCTGAGCGCAGGTACTATCGCCATAAATATATGCACCATAAGCCTGCTCGATTAATTTAGCATCAAGGTTGGCATCGGTTAATGCTAACCTAATCGCTTTAGCCGCCATAACTCGGTACGGTTGATGATGGCCCGGTTTGCAAAAGGGGATCATCCCCACGCCTGCCACTCTTACTGCTGTCATATTACTCCCGCCATTTTAGTTATTATTGGGCATGCTAGTGACTTGTTAGTACTGATAAAGCATTAAGATTTCTAACGATTGGAATTAAGAACCTAACATTAAGAACTAGAAACCAAAAGCGTAAACTCGAACAGTCATAAAACGTCTGATTGTCGACTGATTACTTAAACGATTTATCTTAAACAATATTGTTAACATAAAGTTAATCGGCTGATTATGCAACGCACCAAATGCAAGCGACAATGCACCAAACTGAAGCATTAACTGCATAATTATCAGTCATACGTGTTACTTTTCAGCATTCACCTGCCCAAAAAATGCACTCATATTGAACATTTTATAGATTATTTAAGCAATATTTTCATACGTTTGCACCACGAGAGTTCAACTAAATGATAGGAGGCCTGTGATTTAGGAATGATTTTTGCTCTATAAACGCATGAATTTCAATAGAGAATTGTTTTGTGGAAACTAAAATGAATAATATTAGTGATGCTATTGGCGTAATTGCACAAAGCGCGGACACCTTGTTTATCTTACTTGGTGCAATTATGGTGTTAGCCATGCACGCTGGCTTTGCATTTTTAGAAATGGGTACTGTAAGACACAAAAACCAAGTTAATGCCTTGGTAAAAATTTTAACCGACTTTGCTTTTTCAGCCCTCGCTTATTTTGTCATTGGCTATCAAATTGCTTACGGTAACCACTTCTTTGTCAGCGCAGAAGCATTAAGCACAGATAACGGTTATCAACTGGTTAAATTCTTCTTCTTATTAACCTTTGCAGCAGCCATTCCAGCAATTGTATCTGGGGGGATTGCTGAACGCGGGAGCTTTCGGCCTTTCTTACTGGCTTCAGCATTGATTGTTGCCTTTGTGTATCCCCTGTTTGAAGGGATTATATGGAACGGTAACTTTGGTTTTCAGGCCTGGTTAGACAGCCAATTTGGTGCTCAATTTCATGATTTTGCTGGCTCTGTCGTCGTCCATGCTATGGGCGGATGGTTAGCACTAGTCGCTATTTATTTGCTTGGCGCCCGCCGCGGCCGTAAACCCGGCATTGCCTTTGCGCCATCGAACATTCCGTTTCTAGCCTTAGGCTCATGGGTGCTGATTGTCGGCTGGTTTGGTTTTAACGTCATGTCAGCACAGACGCTTGGCGGGATCAGCGGTTTAGTGGCAGTAAACAGTTTAATGGCCATGGTGGGTGGCACTATTGTGGCGCTTATTGTTGGCAAAAATGACCCTGGTTTTATTCATAACGGACCACTAGCAGGCTTAGTGGCTGTGTGTGCAGGTTCTGATTTAATGCATCCGGTTGGCGCATTTGTGGTTGGCGGTGTGGCTGGCGGGTTATTTGTATTGGTGTACACCAAATTACAACGCAGCAGTAAAATAGATGATGTTTTAGGTGTATGGCCTTTACATGGTTTATGCGGTGTCTGGGGTGGTATTGCTGCAGGCATTTTTGGTCAGCAAGCCTTAGGTGGTCTTGGCGGAGTGAGCTTTACTTCGCAACTTGTTGGCACTATTGCCGGAGTCGTTGTCGCATTAGTTGGCGGTATTATCGTCTATGGCTTAGTGAATAAACTATCGAGTTTACGCCTAAGCCAAGAAGATGAATTTATTGGTGCAGACTTAGCCATTCATAAAATTGGCTCAACCAATTCAGATAAGTAATCTAGAAATAGTTACGATTGATTACTCCGCTGAAATTGAAATAATTTACAGTAAGTGAGTAAGAAGTTATAACGAGGTATTACGACGACAGCGCTTATATTGATGCAACGTCGTCTGTATTACTAAGGCTAAAGTATTAATAATCATAGTATTATGAACAAAAAATTAAACACTCACTTTAATTCTCCAGTCTTATCTGGTAAAGTTTTCTCATCACTAGATTAGGGTGATAGTTGTTCTGTTTTATCGGCAAGAATTCAAGGATGAAGTACAATGCAGCAATATGTAAATAATCAATCTAATACTATTATTAATGAAATTATTCAGCAGGTTCTTAAAGTAGATGCTGAACGCTTCGGAACTAGTAGCTATGTAGTAAAAGAAATAACATTTGATTACCTTAACACATTAGATGACGCGACCCAGCTAGACCGAGATGACATAGAAAGTATCGCGCGTGACATTATCTATAAACATAAAAAAGCAAATCAATCATACTCTGCCAGTCAGGCACCAAAATCCACGTTAAGACGAAAAATCAAAAAACATCTATCTATAGATAATATTTTGATTAAATTATGTATTTTACTCATCATTACAGTGATAATTAATGTGAACCGCAATACTTCTGAAGACACAGTATCGTCTAACTACGTGCTAGATAACACCCATATAGTTGTCACAGCATCACCAAAACAGATTAAAACACACTTTAGCGTTTAAACATGACATAAACCCAACCCTGTTTTGTCACAAGGCTTTAAAGGGGGAATAATTAATCAGTGCTTCGATTTAACCCCATTTTTAACTATGTCTTGACCGTTTTCGAAGACCTCAGGTGTCACCCAGCGACCGAGTAATAGCTTGTGGTTATCACCAAATACCGCAACAAAATGACGACCATCGGCATTACTGGTTGCCATACCGACACCGGCAACGCCTTCTAAACCTAAACCGCCCTTTTCCACCGACAGTAAAAAGCGTTCTAATTCAGCTAAATTGTCGATCACATCATTTTCAATATTCATTTATTACCCAATTGGCTTAACTCGTTTACCACATATTTTAGCGCATTGAGAATAAATAAGGTACCGCCGATGCCCTGAGCATAGGCGTTCGATATACCTTCCAGGATAATATGAATATTAAAAAACGATGCTTAAATCAATTAACTCAGCATCATCGTCATAGGAATCAAAGTTAACCGACATTAATATTGTCCCTTTAGTGATCATGACATTATCAAAGTTATCTTCGGCATCAGGATAACGCGCCAAGAAGGCCGTTTTGGTGGTAGGGATTTGATAAGTCGCTAATACTTTTTTAAACTCGTCGATGTCTTGCGGTTCAAACATTGACTCGGTCACCTTAAGACTATTGATCGTACCTTGCTCATTAAACCCAAGTAACACGTTGCTGTTTACTATTGCCTTAGGTCCATTTTCATTAAGCTGAATTTGATTCACCAGCTGCTGCGGCTGCAAGGTATAAGTCTGCTTATGATCCAGTGCGATAATCTTTGCAATATCAATATTATCAAAATTGGCAAAGTTCACTTGAGGCTTATGACTCGCATCGACTAAGGGCATAATGGCAAAGCGGTTAAGTCTAGACACTGCGGCTTTAGTTATACTTTCATTATAATCTTCAAACTGTAATATCAGCTGACTGTTTTTACCCGTAACGCGGTAATCACCATTATGTTTATTGAGTAATAAATATTTCGCTACGGTTTCCTGTTTATCGCCAGGATGGATTTTACCTTCAATAATCCAATCATCATTGTCATAATTCTCGCTTAATGCAATTTGGTTTTTACCATGATTATTTACTAGCCCTGGGTCTTGTGAAATCATTACAACATAAGCGTTTTTCACAAAAAACCATAAGTTACGACCATAACCATAAGCGATTGTCCCATCACTGAGTTGCAACTGAATGCTGTGCGGCCCCTAACGCACTTTGCAAACCGTCAACGCTATCACCTATGTGCACCCCATAAGCGCTATCAATGGTAATGGCGGCATCGGGCGCACTGTGTTTTTGTGCCTGTGTGAATAAACGGCCATCTTCAGGTAAAGCAAGCTTCACTACGGTTTCAGTAAATGAAACGGCCTTGCCTTTACTGTTATAGGGGGGTTGAATTAGCGGTGAGTTGTTTATCATCACACAATTTAAGGTGTTCAACAGTAGATGACACATGAATTTGTTTTATGTTGGAATTTACTTTGCCACTGCTATCTTGAAGATTAATGCTTCTATCAACCCCAGTAACATTGAGCCGTTGGATAATCACGGCATCAGCATTGTCGATTTGAGCTTGGCGCTGAATATCCACCAATGCCCGCTGTAAATACATCTCTCTATGTGCCATTACACCGGACGTAGAAGAGGTCGCCAATGCAGGATCAATATCGTAAATGATTTTATTACTCGCAGTGTTAATAACCTGAGGCACGCATTGAGGATAAAAATCTAAAATAGGTGGTAATGGGTTATCTGCTAATGCAGGACTGCAAATAATACATCCAATCAATAAAAGTGACAGTTTCATTTATCGTCCTTGTTTGTTAGTAAATAACATCATGTTATTACACACATTCATATTTTGATTATTCACTAACCTAAAGTTAATAGCCTAACTGTAAACTCATTTATCGATCGTGTTGAGCTTCGGTTATTCTCAGCACTTAAATAGTCATCATCAACAAGTCTTAGTCCCCATCGACAAGCTTGAAGACAAGGCTCTAACTCGAGCCACGACAACAGACAGGAATTTACATCAGCAATAAAAATAAGGTAACTGCCACAATAAAAAAGCGAACCTCGTTAGGTTCGCTTTTCCACTATCAGATTTATCACGGTCTAATACTTAACTAAGCACTATATACCCGCTTTAGCTTTGCGCGCTTGATGCAGCTTTTTGTAACTTTCAATCAAGCGTAAATGTGGCTCAATACCTTCTAGCTTGATGCTAGTTTTTGTTAGGCCATAAAAGCGCACTGTGCCATTAACCGAACCAACCACATTGTCCATCACTTCTTGACCAAACATGCGGTTAAAGTTACCCATAAAATGCTCAAGCTCTAAGTCGTCATCTAGGGTCACTTCAAGCACAGCATTGACGGCTTGGTAAAACAAGCCACGTTGTACTGTATTGTCGTTAAACTGCAAGAACTCACCAACTAACTCAATCGCATCTTCATGAGAACCCAATGCGAGGTAAATCAGAATTTTTAATTCAATAATGGTTAACTGGCCCCAAACCGTATTCTCATCAAACACAATACCGATTAAAGTACGGATATCGGTCTGATTATCTAATTGACTCTCTTCTAAGCGATTTACTAACTTAGATAACGCTTTAGTGCTTAGTGAGTGCAGGTTCAAGATGTCTTTACGGTAATGAAGCGCTTTATTGGTATTGTCCCAAATCAAATCATCAACAGGATACACTTCTGAATATTCAGGCACTAAAATGCGGCAAGCTGATGCACCTAAATCAGTAAATTCAGCAATATACACTTCTTTACCCATGGCTTTTAAAATACCAAATAAGCCTGCGGCTTCTTCTTCACTGGTGCCGCTAAAGTCCCACTCACAGAACTCATAGTCAAACTTACTACTGAAGAAGCGCCAAGAGATAACCCCTGTTGAGTCAATAAAGTGCTCAACAAAGTTTTCAGGCTCAGTGACGGCCATACTATTGAATGTCGGCTTTGGCACATCATTTAAGCCTTCAAAACTGCGGCCTTGTAATAGTTCAGTTAAACTACGCTCCAACGCCACTTCAAAGCTTGGATGCGCACCAAACGAGGCAAATACACCGCCGGTTCTAGGGTTCATTAAAGTGACGCACATCACTGGGAACTGACCACCTAACGAAGCATCTTTCACCACGACAGGGAAACCCTGTTCTTCAAGGCCTTTAATACCCGCTAATATGCTAGGGAATTTCTCAAGTACTGTCATAGGAACATCTGGCAGTACAATTTCTTGCTCAATGATTTGACGTTTTACAGCACGCTCAAAAATTTCAGATAAACACTGTACATGCGCTTCTTGCAGATTATTACCCGCGCTCATGCCGTTACTTAGAAATAAGTTTTCAATTAAGTTAGACGGAAAATATACCGTTTCACCATCAGATTGACGGGTATATGGAATCGCGCAAATACCTCGGTCAGTATTACCTGAGTTGGTATCAATTAGGTGCGAGCCACATAACTCTTCATCTGGATTGTAAATATCTAAGCAGTATTCATCTAACAAACCTGATGGAAGTGCATCATCCTCTTCCAGTGCAAACCATTTTTCATTGGGATAATGCACAAACTCGCTATTGGCGATCTCTTCACCAAAGAACTGATCATTATAGAAAAAGTTATTATTAAGACGCTCAATAAACTCACCTAAAGCCGAGCATAGTGCGCTTTCTTTTGTGGCGCCTTTACCGTTAGTAAAACACATAGGTGAGGCGGCATCACGAATGTGTAACGACCATACGTTAGGCACTATGTTGCGCCATGAAGATATTTCGATCTTCATGCCCAAATCAGCCAATAAACGGGTCATGTTTTGAATGGTTTGCTCGAGTGGCAAGTCTTTGCCCAAAATAAAGGTACTCGTGTCGCCAGCCGGTTGTCCCATCAGCATGGCATTGGCGTCAGCATCAAGGTTTTCAACGGTTTCAATTTTAAATTCTGGGCCAGTTTGAACCACTTTTTTAACAGTACAACGATCGATTGAACGTAAAATACCTTGACGATCTTTGTCAGAAATATCGTCTGGTAACTCAACCTGAATTTGAAAAATTTGGTTGTAGCGATCTTCTGGGTCAACAATATTGTTTTGCGAAAGCTTGATATTTTCAGTAGAAATATCACGGGCTTTACAATAAACCTTAATAAAGTAGGCAGCACAAAGCGCTGACGAAGCTAAGAAATAATCAAAAGGACTTGGAGCTGAGCCATCACCTTTATAACGAATAGGTTGGTCTGCCGTAACGGTAAAGTCGTCAAATTTGGCTTCGAGTTTCAAATTGTCGAGAAAGTTTACTTTGATTTCCATTGAATATGTCCACAGTCTTACGCGGCCAAACGGCCTACTAATCTAATTGAGGTGAATTATCGGTGTTTTTGACCCAATAGTCTTGGGTTAATTAACCAAAAGTTGGCAAGATACTGATTTATTGAGGTGAAAAAACACACAAAAGACATGGATGAAGCTGATTACGTTGAATAACCGTGTGACAAAAATAACGTCTCTATCACACGGGATGATGCAAGATTAATAACATTACAATATCGTCAAGCACACTCAATTAAATCTGAGTTGGATTAAGAGTCTTCAGGTAAGCCTACGTGCATATGTCCAGATTTATAATCTATGGTCAACACAAAGTGCTTAAGAATATCAAAGCCAAGAAGACCTTTAATATTTTTACCTTTAATATGGGATATGCTGTTGCGATCATCTTGCCCTGTAATCACCTCAATCTGCCCTTCGCTTGGCACGCTCGTTTGCACATTTTCAATCGTAAAAGGACCGAACTTAACTTTTGGCAATCGGAAACTCTCCGTTGTGCCTGTATTATTGACACCAAATGAGTTTGTGGCTTGCGCACCGTAATGCGTTAACCAATCTGAGTCGGTGGCAAGAGTGCGTTTTAAAAACAAGCCACCACTATTACCAGTATCGAGGATCAACCAAGCATTCTTTTCCCCATTAAGCTCGACTCTCACAATCGGTTGACCAGTGCCACGATCCATTTGCATGTCAATGTTTTCAAGTTTGGCTAAATCAATGGAATCTCTTCCAAATAATCTCAAACGACTATTGGGATAATCTATCTGGAAAATAAATTTCTCCAGTAGACCTGCGCCTAATAAAAGCTCCACATCATAGTGACCTAAACGCAAACCAGCCAATTGATCAAGTTCAATATTGGCACCAAACAAGTTTGCCGTGACATTGTTATAAAGTTGAGAGGATTCAGTACTATAAATGCCTTTGACATCGATTTTACTGCCTTTATCAAACTCAAGATTATATTTATTGATAAAGCTTAAATTAATCGCATTGAGCTGAGAACCACTGTCTAAAATGGCCCGACCTTCAATACCATTAATGGTCACAGGAAGATTAATATGGCCATTAATAATGTCAAAATTAACCCAATTGGTTACCGCGAAAGTCGGAAATGAAATAAGTAGAGCAGAAAAAAATGCTAGCAGTTTAACTCGAATTGATTGCATCTATTATCCTTAATATGTATGCCTAAAAACGTTGTTATATTAACAGCTAACAGTAAAAAATAATAAACACTTTACTTATAAATGGCCGATAAATTCATCATCAGCTATATGACTCTACATAACCTCAACTCGCAATAACAAAGATTGCCTCACGCTCGACACAAGAAGTCAGTGACCAGGAGATAATGTACAGAATGGGATAACAGTGGATAAAACAATCGGGGAAATAGGCTGAAGATTTGCTTAACGCAGGGTACAGTTAATAAAAATGATAAAATTTAGACATAAAAAAACGCAAACAGTCGTTAAACCGTTTGCGTTATCTTTATAACATCGAGTTACACAGCTACTACGTTAGCAGCTTGTGGGCCTTTTTGGCCTTGCTCAACATCAAAAGAAACTTTTTGGCCTTCAGCTAAAGTTTTGAAACCTTCTGAAGTGATTGAACGGAAATGAACGAACACGTCAGCGCCGCCGTTATCAGGAGTGATAAAACCAAAACCTTTATCTTCGTTAAACCATTTTACTAAACCAGTTGTTTTATTAGACATTTTGTTGTCCCTTATATATTTAAAATTAATCAATCTGTCGCGATAATGCGATGCGCTCAAGCTTGAATTATTGAATGTCACGATGAAGCTAAGGGAAACACAGAGGATAACAACGATAACGAAGAGATTCTAAGGCTTTTCTTTTACTTAATGTTCATTAATAACTCTGAATGTCAGAGCAGACTGTATAATACATCAATATCTAAGCTTGTAAAGGTCTTAATTGAGTAAATTTCATCAACACAGACAAACCACTTAATTAGCATCATCAAAAGCACTCATTCACGATAACAGTATTGCCCCAGCAAACCTGATATTCAGCATTAACCTTAGGCCTGTCTTAATCGCTAACAAAAAACCACATAAAATCACTTCTACTATTTTAATAAGAACTTAATACAATCCTATTGTGTTAATGGTTCCGCTATCCGACTTATAGTGATCGTTGTAGCTGTAGTAGTTGTCGTTGTCGTTGTCGTTGTCGATCATGTTCTTCAATAGTCACACTTGGGCACTATTGTGCAAACCTGTACTTTAAACAGCAAAATCAACATATCCAATTAACGACTTCGATTTGCTCAGTTATAGAAAAGTAACCATATTATAAAATACTCAGCAGCAAATCATACAAGTGACGACAACACACCAACAACATAATCGTAACATTATGTTTTTAATATGAAAAAATTACAATTCAATCAGAAAAATATACCGTTACGCACTATTTCCGCCTCGTTTAACAGATAAAATTTAAGCAACTTTATTTATTGCATAGCAAGTTTCACTTCATTTACTAAAAAAATCTCAAAGCATAACCATATGATATTCAATTAAAAAATTGATAACAGCAATCCCCCTACTCCATTGTTTTTATAAAGTTGGCATCCGTTTTGTAGAGTACTAGATGTATTTACGTAATTAACTAGGAGTACCTTATGAGAAATACTATTGTTACTTTAGCTGGACTAATTTCATTAGCATCTTTTAGTGCTTATTCTCAAGCTGATGACTTAAAAAATGATGTGGCAGAAAATGGTGTTTATGTCGGCGCGAATTATGGTTACCTGAAAGTCGATGGAGATGATGAGTTTGACGACGACAATGATGTGCTCCAGGGCTTAGTAGGTTATCGCTTCAATAAATACTTAGCTCTAGAAGGTAGCTATATTGATTTTGGTCATTACGGCAACAACTTATCTCGTGCTGAAACAGATGGTTATACCGCAGGCCTAAAAGTCACACTGCCAATTGCTGACCGAGTAGAATTGTATGCCAAAGGCGGCCAATTATGGTATTCCACTGACTATGACGTGGTCGGGTTGTCTGGCAATAAAGATGATGAAGGTGTATTTGCCGGTGCTGGTGTCGGGTTTAAAGTAACAGACCGTTTTTTAATTAATGCCGAGTACACTTGGTATGACGCAGAAATTAACCTAGATAATGTTACTAACGGTTCCGATACAGAAACAGATTTCAAGCAAGCGAGTATCGGGGTTGAATATCGTTTTTAAGCATAACTAGACAGCTTAAAACGTCAGCGACTTAAAAAATAATAGTCATCAAGGTGTAATGCAAATTGCGTTACACCTTTTATTTATGTTTACCATTTAAAGCTCACATTAATACTGTAAATCTTCTATCCAAGGGCATATGAATCAACACAAAGGTCTTGTTTCTGCGATATTATCTATGCCTCAACTATACCCACTGCAATACCAAGATAATCTGATTAACTTGTAGCGAAAATATACTAATACGTGCGATTCCAACCCCAAACCACAGCAATGTTTACCATCAAAAACGATTGCATTCCTTCAGCATAAAAAGTGAAAGCACACGGTTGAAATAATCAACAGTCAACGTGAAAACGAGCCACTCTCGCCTCAGCTAACGTGCACTGGGTAAGCTGGATTAGCTCGCCTAAAGTCAAATTAGGATTCTCTCGAATTAAACGCCTAAGCTTTATGTCTAATGGCTCTAACTTGTCGGCATGACCCAGTAACGCTGTAGCAATTTTTTGAATTAGATAACCAAAGCCAGCATCATTGTCAGTTTTTAATCGCTCTATAAACGATTGAATACTTATAGCCTCGCCTGTAATGGCCCAATTTCGAGAACGGCGCACGCGCTTAACATCACACTGATATTGCAACGCAATCTCTCTGGCTTGCTTAGCTTTTTCACCGCCGATTCGATGAATAAGTGAAGGTAATTGGATGGTAATATCTTCAGTCATGGCCTGCTGTAAAATCTACTTGTTATTATCATTAGCTTAAATGAGTTTAGTTAGCTAAAAACAGTTATTTACCTATTACTTATCACCATACATTAAAAAAGCGATCTTGTGATTATTGCCTACATTAATCGGCGAGTCTTGGTGTTACCGCGATGAATGACTTTTTAGGACTGGCATTTTAGCGCTATAATACCAGCCGAAATAATCATCTTACTGTCAATATTACTCATTTATTCGTTGCATTGAACGCATTTTGTGCGGCAAGCAAAGGTTAAATAGAGTGAAAAATCAACTAGAGTTACCCCATGAGCCCAGAACGTTTTGCCCGAATAAACCAGATGCTGGATAATCGCCAAGTCGACTTAACGATTTGCCTTGATAAAGTGCATATGACCAATAATATTGCTGCGGTTCTTCGCTCTGCTGATTGTGTCGGTATTCATGAAATTCATGCCGTATGGCCAGATATCGATATGCGAGTATCAGGTAATACCGCTTCAGGTAGCCAACAGTGGGTTAATACGGTTAAGCATTACACGTTTGCAGAAGCTCATCAGGTTTTTAAAGCACAAAAAATGCAGGTACTTACGACGACCTTTTCAAACACGGCCGTGGATTTTCGTGAAATTGATTACACCAAACCTACCGCTATCGTGATGGGTAACGAACGTGATGGTGTGAGCGCAGAAGCGATTGCAGCGGCCGATCAACACATCATCATCCCCATGCGAGGCATGGTGCAGTCGCTTAATGTGTCTGTAGCGGCAGCATTAGTCATGTATGAAGCCCAGCGCCAACGTGAGCAAGCCGATATGTACGGCAGCCGCAAACTTGATCACGCTTATTGCCAAACTATGTTGTTTGAACAAGGTCATCCAGTTTACGCTAAAGCCTGTCGTCGCAAGCAAATTCCCTACCCAGCCATTGATGATCAAGGCCAAATTGTTGCCAACAAAGAATGGTGGGATCGCATGCGCGCCCCCGATCCGCAAGCATTGGTGGTATAACTCAGCAATACCGCCGATATTGCTGGGTTTCTTACTTATTAATATATTGCAGGTACATGAGTATTAACCTCATCGAGCACTCTACGACAGTCTGTCAATATCGGTTGTCGTCATTACTGCAAGGATTGATTGAATAATAGCGATAAACTATTTAGGATCAGTTCATCTGATCACAAACAAGAATTCATTTAATGACCACTGAGCTTTATTTTATCTACGACTCACATTGCCCTTGGAGCTATGCCGCCACACCTTTGGTGAACGCATTGCAACAAGCCTATCCAGAAATGAATATTCACTTATTACACAGTGCGCATTACATCGGCAAAGACAGTGCTGGCGAAGAACAAATGCAAGCCGCGGCAAAAATAAGTGGACTTAAATTTGGTCGCGACCATATTCGCTACGCAAACAGCCCTAAAAGCTCAATCAAAACCGCAAACTTTATGGCCTGGTTAGAGGGCAAACAAGCTGACAAGCAATTAGCTGTGCTCAATGCGCTACAAAGAGCTCATTTCATTGAAGGTAACCCGCTTAGTAATAAACACGACTTTAATGACATCGTCGAAAAATTTAAGCTATCACCATCAAATAAAGTGTTTAAAGATGAGCTCAGTATGGATGCAGAATACGTACTGGAAGGCATAGAAGAAATTCAACAAATCATTGGTACCACTGGTTTTCCTGTGTTGGTGATGACAGTTAATGATAACGCCATTTTTATCGACCATTCACAATACCTGAGCAGCCCTCATGCCGTGGTAGCCGCGGTTGAAAAAGAGATAGCGGCGATTAAACTCGCTAAAAGTGAATCATAACGATAAATCGTCGCTCGCCAAATGCATTATCGATGTGAATGCGCCAGCAATAAGATCAAAAAACCACGGCTAATGACCGTGGTTTTTAGTTAATGGCCTCTTTAACCGTAATGGTTAAGCAATACTCTGCACTTGCGATGCCAGTAACCAAATGGCTAAAGCAAAAAATATTATCCCCATAAACTTATTTTGATAAGCACGAAACTTTTCATTTTTCAGCAATGGTTTGCCCAAACTGCCCACTAATGCCACCAACAGCAAATTGAACGTCAAGCCCATTACGTTCAGCAGTAAACCGAGTGCCAGCATCTGTTCACCTGAACTGGCAGTGAGTTGGGTAGAAACAAACTGGGGCAGAAACAACACAAAAAAGATCAGTGCTTTAGGATTAAGTAAATTGCTCAGTACCGCACGACGATAAAGTAGTTTAGCGACATTACCTTGCTGGCTAAACTCGGGCGCATCGCTGGCACCACTGCGCATGCAATCCCAGCCCATTTTCAATAAATACGCTCCGCCCAATACCCTTAACAGCTCTAACGCAATTGGATTCATCGCCACAAGAGCAGAAACGCCCATAGCTGCAAGCAAGGTTAAAATTAAACCAGAAGTCGCATTACCAAAGCTGGCATACACACCCACTTTGCGACCATAGCTCAAACTCGAACTGGCGATCAACAACATGTCAGGCCCAGGGATTAACAATAACGCGACCACAGTGGTTAAATATAAAGGCAGCAAAGCCAGATCTATCATCATAAATACACAAATATTGGTTAGCGGTAAAACAAGGCGCGGATTCTACAGCTATTCAACATGAATGAAAGTCATGATGGGCAACATCCAGTGTTTAAGCACTGTAATGGTTGGCAGAGATTGTTTACAGATAAAGGAATGAAATACATGATGGACAGACACTACCTTTGAACTCGCTATTTCTGTTACAACAGACTAATTAGTTATAATAACAAATAGCAATAAACTATTATATTTCATGTATGTAAAGTTAAAAAATATTCCGTGAATAAATATCAGGTCAGTCATTACAGCTAGCCTGTTGTTTTCAACACTTAGTGAAGATGGAATAAGCCTTACTTAAAATCGGTGTCATCTTAAGTGCTCGGCCGCGACAATCTAATGCTTTCGAGGTGACGTTTACTCAACCTTCACTGCTGCAACCGGCTTCAACATCTGTCCGCTCTTTGCCATTAAACACCATCCCTATCTCAAATCTCAAATCTCAAATTCGAAAATTACAGCCATATGATGCGGCTAAGTGGTTTAACGCTAAGGCAACCACAACGGCTGAATATGCGCTAAAAGTAACACCCCCTTGGCAAGGTTGACTTAAGCGTGGCAGTTGTCGATGACGATATAACAATAAATGTAAAAAATAGTAACTAAAGTATTAACATAAAACCAACAACCTAGACTAAAGTTAAAGTAACATTCAGTTCAGCGAGCTCGCGCAGGGTAACCCTTTTATGGAAAAGCAAACGTTATTAATTGCACAAAAAGCAAAGTATCTTAGTGTGGGCTTATTAGTCACAGTGATTATGCTTATTTATATTGTAATGCAGACCTTAGCATTACCGGTAATTCAAAAAGAAGTTGAAAAGAAAGAATTACTGCGTATTTCAGCCAGTGTCAACGAGGTTAGAATTGAACTAAGCAAAGGTTCGGTGCTAACCCAAAGCTTAGCCTCATTAGCAGAAACCTTACCCTTAGACGAGCAGCAATTTAGCGCGTTATTTCCCAAAATAATTGACCAATTTGGCAATGGCAATATCGCTGGTGGTGGGATTTGGCCAGAACCTAATGCGTTTAGCTCTGGTGTGGCATTAAAATCCTTTTTTTGGGCACGTAATGCTTCAGGGCAATTAGACAAAATTGATGATTACAATAAGCCTGATGGTCCAGGCTATCACAACGAAGCTTGGTATATCGCTGGACGTTCACTTAAAACCGGACAGTGTGGTTGGTCTGAAGCTTATGAGGACCCTGTCAGTGGCACTGCTATGGTGACCTGTACTGTCGCGATCAATCGAGCAGGTAAGTTTTGGGGCGTCGCAACCGTTGATTTAATGCTAGCGGGTTTAGATAAGTTATTTAAGCGCCAAAACCAAGAGTCAGGCGGTTTTAACTTTGTATTGGGCCAAAACAATCAAATAATCAGCTTTCCAAGTATTCGCTCATCATCACTTGATATGAAAAAATTCAGTGAGGTCGCCGCCCAAGATAGCAGCCTTCAACCGCTGTTGAGCGCAATCAACAGCGGCCAGACCATTATCCACTTACCAGAGGGCGTAGTGGAAGACAGTGGTTCTATGTTGGCAATAATGGACATGGCCGAAGAAGGCATGAAAATTGGTATTGTTTTGCCTGATCCCATTATCCAAAAACCTATCAGCGACTTAAGCTTTAGTTTATATGCGACGCTCATTCCCATGCTGCTGTTCTTTGTTGGTATTCTAATTTTTAATGCTAACAAAGTGATGCAATGGGTCAATGAGACCACTGCGCAAATTCGCATGTTAATCAGTGGCGGTTCTGCTGCAACTCTCAAGATAGATCGCTATGATGAAATAGGTAAATTAAAACAAGCGGTTAATCAATATAGTGAACATCTCAAAGGCTTGCTTGGACAAATAGCAAACGAAGCGGTAGAAGCCAAAGATAGAGCCAAACAGCTCAATGAAATGTCTTCTATGCTAAAACAGCGGGCTGAATCACAACTCACAGAAAACCACATGCTCGCAGCGGCCATCACTGAAATGTCTGCCAGCGCTGCCGAAGTGGCACGAAACACAAAATCAACATCAGAAACCGTCGACGAATCCCAAGGGCTTATTCAACGGCGCATGGTTGATGTCGAAGAAAACAGTAAAGCTAACCAAGAGCTGTCACAAGTACTCCAAAAAACAGCCGATATTATTAATCGTCTTGCTTCTGACTCCCAGCAAATGGGAACAATGTTAGATGTGATTAAGAGTATTTCAGAGCAAACCAATTTGTTAGCATTGAATGCAGCTATTGAAGCCGCTAGAGCGGGTGAACAAGGGCGCGGATTTGCGGTGGTTGCCGATGAAGTAAGAACCCTCGCAGGCCGATCTCAAGAGTCAGCCAGTAAGATTGAAGCGATGATCGCGCAGCTGCAAACATCGGCTAGTCAGGGCGTGAACATCATTGTCAGTTCACAGTCCTTATCCGTAGAATCTTTAGCTCGATCAGAAAAAGTAATTGCAGGGTTTAACGAAATTATTGAAGTATTTAGTGACATCAGTAGCAGTACTTCGCATATAGCGATGGCCGCCAGTGAACAATCAAGCGTATCGGGCGAAATTAACCAACTAGCCGAAAACATTAGAGTCAGTAATGACTTAAATGCTAAAGATGCGCTTGAATTAGCGAATGTCAGTAGTTCGTCTTCAGAGTTATCAAATCGTTTATATGACTTGAGTAAAGGCTATGCTTAGCCATAAAGAGTGTTGAGCAACTGTGTTTTTGAGCATGAGTAAACGAGTCAACATATACTCAGGTAATGAGCTTTAACACAGCACCAAGCTATGAAATAGAAGCCATCGCCACGGTAAAAATAGCTACAGCGCCTAACAAAAGCGAACCCTCTCAGGTTCGCTTTTTTACACAGTGAATAAATAGGCTCAGAGATAATGCTCAGTTCTACTTATAGAACGCTTCAACCTTGCCTTTTTACTGTCATCGTAAGCGGTTGGCCGCGACGATCTAATGCTTTGTGCGAGGCAACTTTTACCCAACCTTCGCTGATGCAATATTCTTCAACATCATTACGCTCTTTGCCATTAAGTAAAATACCAATCTCGTGTTCGAAAACGGCTTCCACATGATGTGGGCTACGTGGATTAACGCTAAGGCGATCAGGTAAAGCAGGTTTAGCTGTAGTGTCGTTCATTGTCTTGTGCTGTAGTTAATAAAACGTGCGCTATTGTAGGCAATACCAGCCTGATGCTCAATAGCGACGGCTATAAATGTGAGTCGCCACTAAAAGATACCAATATAAATGATGTCTCATCAATGGCTTAAAAACGGATTTAATCAGTAACCTCATGCACATCAGCGCAGTGTTACATCACGGCAGGTAAAGCATATGAGGTATAAAAGCTATTACTGCCATTTTGTTGCCTACTCCAGAGACCAAGCGCTGGCAACTTTGATGATATTAATAGCAAAATCAGTATCGTATCGGCAAATAGTCGTTGATAGCCGCAATCAATATCGGTTACTGTCTACACAACACTCGCGATGCCATCTGTCAGGCAAGAGTCCAAGTTTAAGCTCTCATGATAAGGGCTAATATTAATGAAAAGTACTCAGCAGATGAGCTATGTTTAAAACGATGTTTGATTTTTCCATAGCTTTAAATTGCATATCAATAACGTGAGCTTGAATTAGAGTTAGTACGAGCAAACTTGGACGGCTATTGATTCAGAAAAAGGATAACGAACAAGGATGATTGAAAAACGTTCACACATATGGCAATGGTTTTTAGACAACAAAATCGAGCCCACAAACCTTAAAGCTGCAATGTTAGTAGCTTATCCACACCCAAACACAGAAAATTGGCAGCAACTAATTGCTAATATATTACTCTATCTTGGGGTATTGCTACTTAGCGCTGGGATGATATTTTTCATGGCATTCAATTGGGACGCACTAGCGCACCTGAGTAAATTTGCCATAGTCGAAGGGTTATTTGCTCTGTTTATTAGTGGGTTTTATCTGATTAACCGCATGCAAAAAAAGCAGCATTCACCGCAAAACCCTCTTAAACAACAGAGCCAAAATGTTTATGGCTGGAGCTTGCCCAATGCCATGTTACTCGGTGCCAGCATCATGCTTGGGGCATTACTGGCCCTGGTGGGACAGACATACCAAACCGGCGCAGATCCTTGGCAACTATTTGCTATTTGGGCAGTGTTAATTTTACCCTTTGCCTACATCGCAGGCTTTGATCTGTTGTGGTTACTGCTGGTGGTCTTAATCAATATAAGCCAAGGACTATATTTTCAATCCTTTGCTTCTGTGTTTAGTTTTTTACAGGAAGACATCCAACAAATCGCTATTTTTGGCGTAACGAACTTAGTCATCCACCTAGCATTTACCATAGCTAAACGCTGTAAATGGCCTGGCCAATTACGCTTTAACTGCCCCATGGTTGAAAAAAGCAGTTTACTTGCTAGCGTAAGTGCATTTACCTGGCTAATCATTTGGGTCATTTTTGACTTAAACTATCAGTATGAAGCCAGCGAACATGCTGTTTATTATGCGTTACTTTACCTACTCACCCTGACTAGCTTATTTATATGGTACCGTTATCGCGTCCCCGCCTTATATCCACTTGCCCTGGTATTAACCAGCATCAGCGCTGCTATTGTGTCACTACTTTCAAGAGCACTATTAGAATCTAACGACTCAATAGCGAGTTTTTTTCTGATTGCTATGGTAGTCGTAGGTGTAACCAGTGGCAGCTTATATTGGCTAAAAAAATGGCAGAAACAGTTCAGCGAAATGGCAAGTCTTGAGCATAAAGACGCGAACGATAGTGATGTTAAAACTGAGGTAGCCGCCGATGAGTAACCTCAACGCCATGGCATTATGGCAAACGCTGGTTAACCACCAACTGGTAAACACTAATACAGCACCAGAAACCACACTCGCCAGCCCTTGGTACATTATTGCCATGCAAATTATTGGCGGCTGGGTTGCGGCGCTGTTTTTATTGGCCTGTGTGCTAGTCAGTGGATCCATCATTGGCGATATCGACCAATCGTTTATCGGCCTTGGTGCCGCACTAAGTCTAAGCTGTTTAGTTTATTACCGTCTGGGCGCCAATCGGCAAGAGTTTATTCTGCAGATGGTATTTGCATTTAGCATAAGCGGACAAATAATGTGGCTTTTGGGGATTTACGAATGGCTAGAATCTAGTAATGAGACCCTGATTGCACTTATTTACCTAGTCACGTTTATGATTCACTGGATTATCATTCCTCATAAAACCAACCAATTTGTGGCTGCATTAGCCATGGTGCCTAGCTTTTTGGCTATATTAGTGATTAACCAAGTCACGCTATTAATATTGCCATTATTGCTGCTGAGTTTAGTGGTTATTTGGTCGCACGTTTATCGATGGCCGCAGTATTATCAGCGTCTTAGAATGTTAGGTTATGCCATTGCTATTAATTTGCTCCTCGCCAATTTCATGTTATCTGATATGGGCGATATCATAGAAAGACCCAGCGTATTGATGGCATTTAACTCCAGCATCAGTGAGTATTTGGCCATTACAATAAGCTTGTTATCTACGCTATGGCTGATGAATCACATTGTTAACCTGCTCCATTCCACTACCGATAGCAATACCAATCGAATTGTTAGTGTGCGTCCTCGGAACAAGTTGATGGTGATCCTCGCGGCAATATTAATCGGCCTACTTTCCATCGTCATGAGCGGATTAAGCGTCGCAGTATTGATGCTCCTGCTGGGCTATTTTTACAACGAACGAAAATTAGTCATCATTTCGGTATGTGCCCTACTCGCCTTTATCGGCATGTATTATTACTCACTCCACATCGACTTGTTTGATAAATCTCTGTGGTTAATGGCCAGCGGCATAGTATTACTAATGCTCAGATTTGCCATAAGTAAAAATGCTAGCGGTAAACGTAAAAATAAGCCTAACAATATCACTGAAAATGGGGCTGAAGTGAGCGCTATGGTTGAAAGCGGTCAAGTGCCCAGGCCACGTAGTAAGGAGAAAGCATAATGACCTCGAATAACATGGGGGCGCTCAATCCACGTCAGCTGAGTAAGCGGTCACTTTGGGCTATTATTGTAGCAGTGGTGATACTTGCCCTGATTAACTACAAAATCTATCAACAAGAGCAGCTGTTAGCTAATGGCGATATAATCCTGTTCAAACTGGCCCCCGTCGATCCACGCTCCCTAATGCAAGGCGACTATATGGAGCTAAATTATGATATTGCGACTGCGATCAGCTGGTCAGTCGAGCAAGACTCCGATAACCATGATGGCTTTATGATTGTCACTCTCGACCACAATCGCATTGCCCAATTCGACAGCATTTATAGTGGCGCGGTATTAACACCCGCCCAGCGACTGGTTCAGTACCGCATTCGTGACGGCAGAGTAAAACTTGCCGGTAACGCATTTTTCTTTAAAGAAGGCCGAGCAGAGGAATTTGCACAAGCAAAATATAGCGAATGTAGAGTCAATCAAGCAGGACAATTGCTCGTCAGTAACCTGCTCGATAAGGATTTTAAGCGGATTTAAGCGATGGCGAGTAATGCTACAAGACAAGGTTAAGCATCCTGCGTATCAGAATCAAGGCTAACTTTCGTGGTATCGGGAGGATTAGCATTTTCATTCTTTACAACAATGTGGGCCCAAGCAACCGACAAACAAAGTCAAAACCTGGATTCCGGCTCAAATGCATTACCGGAATGACAAAGATGTAAGTATTGCCAGAATGACAAAGATGTAAGTATTGCCAGAATGACAAAGATGTAAGTATTAGCAGAATGACAAGGATGTAAGCATTGCCGGAATGCGTAATGCTAAACGTGGCCCAAATGACGTAATACTTATTACTGAGTAATGCTTAATGCTTAATGCTTAATGCTTAATGCTTAATGCTTAATGCTTAATGCTTAATGCTTAATGCTTTGCATAAGGATGAAAAAACAAATAACCAAACAATAAAAAAGGAGCCTAAAAGGCTCCTTAATTTTTATATTAATCATCGATATATATCAACAATTACATATCAATCGTTTCTAACTAGCGCTTAGAAACGACCAACAACACCCACACCAACAAACAAACCGTCTACGTCAGAATCAAGTACTTTTCCTAGCTCAAATGTAGCTGAAAAAGCATCTGACATACGTAACCAATAAGCTGTTTTGGCGGTAAAGTTATCGTCTGAACCGTTATCGTCATAACCTAAACCAACAGACCATGATTTAGTTACATACCAATCAGCATTAACGTTGAAAATATCGTCAGCATCGGTATGAGTCCACTTAGCACCTAAATCAACACCAGTAGTGTTTTTTAGATCGATAAAGCTGCGAACTTCAAGACCGTAGATTGAATCAATATCACTACCATCAACATAGAATGCAGCAACTTTTGAGCTGTCGTTGAAGTAGTAACCAAGATCAAGTTGATAAGTGTCAGTATCAAAACTACCAACATCGTAACGTTCGATTTTAGCGCCAACAAACCACTTTGAATCGAAAACATAAGTGCCATCAACAGAGAAAATATCAAGGTCGACATCATCTTGCATTTTATAGCTAGCACCAACATTGGTAGATTGTGCTAAAAAGCCATTTAATGCATATGGACCTTTTTCTTGTGATACAGAGTCAAGATAGAAACGGTAGTTAAGGTCCCATAGACCATCACCGAATTCTTCAGTATTAGCAGAATATCCTAAACCCGCTTCGTGGTGAAAAGGTGCATCTTGTGCAGCTATAGCTGGTAAAGCCACAAAACCTAATACTAGTGCTAATGCAGTAACGTTTTTCATCAATCATTCCTTTATTTGATTATTTTACGCTAGGAGGTTCAAGCAGATATAAAGCATGGATAAATCATCAAAAGTGGGGGTTATCCATTAACTCAAATGTAGCCTAACCTTACCGTCGGGCTAACCTGCTTTCCTAGCGGCGCATACTCTAAAGTAATGAAGGGCTAAAATAAACAAACAAAATGAAGTTATTGATATTTTTCAACAAAATACATCACACATAATGTATTAAGCGCTGCCAACACCTACTTTAGCAATAGAGAAAAACGTAACAAAATCGTCAACTGAACGTTAATTTAAAACACACAGTAAATAATATCATCAATAACCACGAGGATAATCAAACGAAACTTGGACATAACAGCGGTTTTAGCTCTGCAACCAAGCGCTGTAATTACGGAGCAAATTGAACAGCTGTGTCTAAATAGAAATAGACAGCAGCAATTTAAATTGCTGCAACTCGGTGAGGATATTATTTCTACAGATTCTGGGGATTAACATTACGATCTATTGCATGGTTCACATCACGTTCAAGGGCGACAACAGCCTGCTTGTTAAGCATTTGATTTATGTCGATGATCGCTATAGGTTATTGTCATTACATCAATTTTATCTATCTGGAAACGTCAATGTCGACTGTGTTTAAGTTCATCAAAGCTGTCTTATTAAGCATTTTTATTATTGTCATCATCCTTGTCGCGTTTAATTGGCAAAGCGTTACTCGCTTACAGCGTGGTCAGCTTATTTGATGAGGCACTCGTGGTAGATAATTTTTCCAATATGAAGAATGTCTTTTTTAACAAAAAAATCGTCACACAAGGCGATCCCTATGTGTTCGACGTCGACTTAGCCGCCTTACCTGAATCATTTCGTTATAGAGGCCACGTCACTAACACTGATGATTTTCTCACTCGTAGGGCAACAACAGCATTACTGGTACTTAAAGACGACAAAATAACCTTTGAGCAATATTTTCTCGGCACGAAAAGTGATGACAAACGCATCTCGTGGTCAATGGCCAAATCATTTGTGTCGATATTGTTCGGTATGCAGGTTGATGCTGGCAAGATTGATATCGAAAAAAACCGTCGGCTTTTATCTGCCCGAGCTTGCCACATCTGGTTATGGTAATGTCAAAGTGAAACACGTACTGCAAATGTCATCTGGAGTTAAGTGGAACGAAGACTACCTAGACTTCTACTCTGACATTAATAAAATGGGCCGGGTACTGGCGATTGGCGGCTCGTTAGATCAAATGACCAGCGAACTGGTTAATGAGTCAGCTCCAGGCCAAGCATTTCATTATGTCAGCATGGACACCCACGTTATTGGCATGATACTCAGGCGAGTGAGCGGTAAATCATTAGTCGAGCTTTTACAGCAAAATATTTGGAACACCATTGGCATGGAAAGCGATGCCTATTGGCTTACCGACTCCCAGGGCACTGCCTTTGCCTTAGGCGGCTTAAATGTTACTACCCGTGACTACGCCCGCTTTGGCCGCTTATTACTGAACAATGGTGCATTTAATGGTAAGCAAATCGTGTCAGCAGCCTGGATTAAAGCCGCCACCACACCACAAGCTGATTACCTACAACCTCAAGTCGGCAAATTAGGTTATGGCTATCAAATTTGGCTACCGCCAGAAGCCGAACAAGGTGAATTTTTCTGTGTCGGCGTATACGGGCAATATATTTATGTAAACCAAAAACACAATGTAGTGATAGTTAAAAACAGCGCCGATTTGGGCTTTCTTGATGAGTTGAATTCAAAACAAGAAACCATCGCATTTTTCCGTGAAATTGTGGCGTCATTGCAATAAAAGGCTTCGACAAAATAACGCTTAGATACAATAGCACCTAAATAAGTGGCACCCACATAGCCAAACCATCCACATGGTCGGGGGGAAACTCAGCCTCGACTATCATTTCCTACCGTTCAACGTTAGCCCATACACTAGGTTTGAAAGCCCTCCCCCATAGTGTGATCTTGCCAAAGCCTTTCTAT
Source organism: Shewanella vesiculosa (assembly GCF_021560015.1). Lineage (NCBI taxonomy): Bacteria > Pseudomonadati > Pseudomonadota > Gammaproteobacteria > Alteromonadales > Shewanellaceae > Shewanella > Shewanella vesiculosa. The sequence goes on from NZ_CP073588.1 coordinate 2,671,456, forward strand.
ATTAGTGAACACAGATGTTGGCTATTAGGAAAAAGTTTACTTTACCCAACTGAATTCAAAGCCCGCTATCTAGTGATTTATTTTTCCTATTGGAGAAGATTTATCTGTGATTACGGACGAGCTCCAAACGACCAACTAAATTAGTAGTTGCTGTAATCGATAAATTAGGCATAAACTCGAATTGAAACAAGGATGCAACATAAAAACAACATCAAAAAAAAGGACAACCTTAATGAACAACATAAGTAAACTATCCGCTCTTACCTTAACACTAGCACTTTGCAGCACCAGTGCTCTTGCCGATGGAATTAGTGCAAGTTTAGAAATGAGTAAACAAGACTATCAAGCCAGTGAAGACGTCATGGTACGTGTCACCTTGACCAATGATGAAAAAGTCCCGGTAAAAATCCTTAAATGGTATACCGCTGCCGATGGTGTTGAAGAGGCTCTATTTAAAGTCGTTGTTGACGGCGAAGAGCTTCACTATTTGGGCGCCCACTACAAACGTCCAGCGCCAAGTAAAAACGACTATATCAAGTTAAAGTCGGGGGAAAGCGTATCTTATGATGTCGAGTTATCATCCATTTATGATATGTCTGAAACGGGTAACTACGAAGTCAGCTATAACGTCAGTTCAATGCAACTATTCGCCCCTAACCCGGGGCAAGAAAAGAAACTAGCTCGTTTAGGTATAGATGGTATCAACTCAAGCAATGTAGATTTTTATCTTGAAGGTCGTGAGTTTAAAGGCGGCGCGAACAAAGGTAAACCGGGAACTGGCGATGGTGGTGGAACAACACCGGGAGGCATTAGCTTCACAGGTCGCTGCAGCAACACGCAACAAACTGATATTTTATCAGGTTTAGCTGCGGCAAAATCAATGGCAGCCAACAGCAAATCTTACCTTCAAGGTACTAATGATAAAGCAGGCTCAGTGCGTTACAACACATGGTTTGGTAATTATGATGCTAGCCGATGGAATACGGTCACAGGTAACTTCAGTAATATCGATAGCACCTTAAACAATGAAGCACTAACGTTCGATTGTAGCTGTAAGAAAAGTTATTTTGCTTATGTTTACCCGACACAACCTTACAAAATTTACATGTGTAATGCATTCTGGTCTGCGCCGACAACTGGCACTGATTCAAAAGGCGGTACTATTATCCATGAAACCAGCCATTTCAACGTCGTCGCGGGAACAGATGACGTGGTTTACGGCCAAAGTGGTGCCAAGTCATTAGCTATTAGTAATCCGGCTCAAGCGATTCAAAACGCTGATAGTCACGAATACTTTGCTGAAAATACCCCATTCCAAAACTAAAAGGCTTTGTGAATAACCTTTTCAACTGTGGCGGAGTTTCTCCGCCCTTTTTAACTATAATCACTATACCTATTCAGCCTAGATTAATTTCTTATGAGCAGAACCTCCCAGCGTTTTCAATTTCGTCCTTTGCTGCCCCGTATACTATTAACCAGTATGTTAATCGTTAGCCACAACACTCAAGGAAATAGTGAAATGAACGAACCGGTTCAATGCTCTCTTAATACCACGTCCAAAATCGGACAGCTGCAATTCTCAGTAAGCAATGCTGGCACTACTGGCTGGCAATTTCTTAGCTGGAATACGCCTTTTGATGCATGGTTTAGCCAATTTATGACGATTACTAGAGGTGGGACGGCCATCGAATACCAAGGCGCTCTCGCCAAGCGAGCTAAACCGCAAAGCGAAGACTTTATCCAGCTCAATCCAATGCAAACAGTCATCGCCTACCTCGATTTAACACAAGCCTATAGGCTTACAGGCCACTATAAAATAACTCTCTCCCCCCATAGTATTAGAAGCTCTGCCGACAAACATGCCGACCTTAAACTCAATTGAACAGCCTTCCTATAAGCTTCAATGCAACTCACTCATGCTTGAAATTGACTAGTCCATCTCATAAATACAGCGATAAAATAAAACGGCCAGAGTAAAGGTTATAATTTCCAACAAAAAATGCCGCTCACTTAAGTGAACGGCATTTTTATATTAATGGGCTTTTAAATCAGTACCATAAATTTACAGACACACGACGCCAACAGCTGAAAATGCAGATTCTACATCAGATATTGAATAACCATAATCGCTTGCAGCATTCACGACACCACAGGCAGCCTGATTATAATTGGAGGTTGGTGTCCAATACATCTGATTCGCTCGAACAAACACATCAAAGGCTTTATGGGTATTCCAGCCGCCTTTACTCGCAAGTAAATAGAAGGCTTTATTGTACACACCAGAAGAATAATGCACATCCATACCGCTGGTATAATCTGCAGCATCACCGATTGAGCGACCATCTTGGGTTGGATCATCCATGTAGCGAAGTGCGCCAGCACCTTTAACAATATCGTAGCCCACTTTCCAGTCGTTACTGCCACGCATATAGAACTCAGCGGCTTCACCCGCCATATCAGAGAAAGCTTCGTTAATACCACCCGATTGCGCGCTATACTCTAAACCTGAATTTTGCTCAGTAAAACCATGGCTAACTTCATGCGCTGACACATCAAGACTGACTAATGGATGGAAGTAGCTTGCGCCATCACCAAAGGACATAGCACGACCATCCCAGAAAGCATTTTCGTAGCTACGGCCATAATGGACCCGCATTTCCAACTGGAATGTTAATGGTGCAGTGTTGTACCAATCTTGATACATATTGAAAATAACGCCACCAAAATAGTGAGCGTCATTAAGTGGCGAGTAAGCACCATTGACCGATTTATAGGTATTTTCAGGGCAAGTGAAAGAGTAAACTGATCCGCCACGAGTACTGTTAGCCATATCCACTGTTTTTACATTGGTATTAGTCATGGTGCAGGCACCATTTGCCTCTTGAACTTTTAACGGACCGAAATCACTACCAAAATAATAACCGCCGATCTTAGCGTTGCCACCAGGCCCAGTAGCATCAAATGCAACCCCTGTTCCTCCCCCTGTTCCACCACCTGGTTTACCTTTACCAGACTTTGCCGTCATCAATTCATTCCAATGGCGAATAACCTCGCCAGAATGAGCATCGACCAATCCTGCTGGACGTGAAATCACATCGGCTTGTTCACTTAGAAATGAGACTCTATAAGCTAAACGAGCTTGACCATCTTCCATTAACACTACAAGAGTAACGTCTTTTTGTCCTGATGCTGCAGCGCCTGGATATTGCTTGTTTAAGGCAGCAATAGCTTGCCCAGAAGTAATACTCGCATCGACTGAAAAATCATCTGCAATTTGAGCAAACTCACCGTTGGCAACGTTAGATTGGGTTCCTATGGTCAACACTAAGTGCTGACCATAAACCGACACACCTTTAAAAGACTGTTGAAGTTTTTGTTTTTTGAGTCCTTTTGCGGTCGTAATCGATTTATTTTCTATAAACTTATGATGTTGACCTAATCCAGAAATCGCATTAATTGATTGATTTTTATTGAATGTAAACTCTGCAGCCTGAACTTGTAATGCTCCCACAACACAGATAGCTAATGTGGAAGGCACTATAATCATTTTTATCATTGTCTTATCCTATTTTAGTGATTTTTATACTGGATAAACTGCATTCAGTAGTTACAAATTGTCACAAAAATAGCCGTACAGCAATATACTATGTAAAATAAATGTTAATGAATAGTTTTTCATTTATGTGCAACCACGTTAGATGAAGCTGCTTCACAATTATTTGATTACTTGTCTGTAATAACCCATTCAGCCCAATCCTGACAAGCGTATAAAAAACTATTTAAACAATGATATAGAATAATACTGACTCGTTAACATGGTCTAAAAACGCTCACTTTTATCATATCCAACAGCGTGTATAACCAAATAGCTCCTTATTAAGTAACAACATAGTAATCATTAAAAACAGCGCCGATTTGGGCTTTCTTGATGAGTTGAATTCAAAACAAGAAACCATCGCGTTTTTCCGTGAAATTGTAGCGTCATTGCAATAAACATGGTCACTGACTTACCCACGGTTCATTTAAGTGATTAAGGCTAAAGCTGCATTTTTCAACCAACAAAAAGTGAGGTAGGTTCTGCCCACCCCACTTTTTGTAACCGCAATTAAATGGTCTTAACTTTGACATGAATTTCCATCTCAACATAACCGTCAACTCTGGCGTCATTCAAATAATGTTCTAACATCGGAAAATTATCAGGTTCAAATCCGCTATTTGGCAACCAATCAGAGTACAGACCCAGTTGAGCCTTGATCGTGTCTTCAGGGGTGCCTTTAAAATAAAGTACTGCATACTTACCTTTGGGGATTTCTGATGTGGTAAACGGAGGATTAACCTTTATGTTGTTACCAATGACTATCGCAGCATCATAACGGCATTTATCCGCTGGCGTTATCGTTGGATTATCATAAGCAAATGCAAAACGTTGTTGCGCATCTTGCGTTATGCCATTGCTTGCTGCCCAATCAATCAGTTTGTCCCATGCGGTATATATCGACTCAGGTTCATAACCGCGTTTTGAAGCCAAAATACATACACGTCGGCTATCAAAATCTCTCACTTCCACTTTCATATTGGTATCCTCTAAATTAGGGCTCTTCGTCACCTCATTGGTGATACGACTAGGATACAAATCAGCAGGGCAAAACACTTTTCCATACTTGCTGTATATTTTTCCAATCTTGCTATCTTTTATTTTATCTGGGTTTCTTATTTCAGTCGGGCTAAAGCCAAAATAGAGTTTTACCGCTTTAGAAAAGTTAGCACTGGATGAAAAACCACAGTCTAACGCCACCTGAGTAATAGGCAGTTGAGTTTTAAAAATCAGTATGTTGACCGCCTTCTCAAGCCTGCGGCGCACAATGTAATCATTAACTGTCTCCCCCATAATGGCAGAGAAAATACGATGAAAATGATAAGGCGAAAAATAGCTGACGTTTGCCACTTCGGTTAATGAAATCTGGTTAGTCAGATTAGCCTCAATATATTGAAGCACGCGATCGATCCGTACTTGGTATTCTTTATTCATGGGTTCCTAATCATTGAGCAGGCAAGTCGTGAACTAACAACAGTCAGGTAAGAAACCATAACGCAGCGCTATCGTTAATACAAAGCCAGTACTTCGCTTAACGCCCTACCCGTTTTGATGTTTATTGAGGCATTTTACATAAAACCTGGAGACTTGAGTTAATGTTAAAAGTTTACTCTGGCCACGTATTCTAGACAAATGGTTAGGCCGTAAACATGTTTTAATTCAGCCGTAGTGGCTTTGGCATAATGACACTAAAAAACCGAGCACCTAACTAGCATCAACGAGGAGATAAAACACCTAAAACCCACATAGCACTGAGCCACAGATGATCACTTTGCTGATGGGTCTTTGGGTACCAATGCTGGTAAATACATGGATATTTTTCTATAGTGGCCACATAAACACATTCGATTAGCGAGCTGTAGTGCCGGGCATTTATCCTTTTGTATCCAAACAACCACATAAACGGGCTGCTTTTTTTGTCGCCTCATTATTACTGATCTCAGCGCTGATAATTAGCCCTTTTATTTCAATACCTTTGGTCGATATTGCCCCTTTTTTGCCGGCATACAGCACTTCAGTGGTATTGCTTGAAAGTATTACGGCCTATTTACTGCTGTCGCAGTTTGCCAGTAACCGGCAGGTTTTCTCTGGTTTTGTTGCTTGTGCTTATTTATTCCTTATCCCTTTAGTGACGGTGCAACTTTTAGTGTTTCCAGGTGTTTTTTCATCTAGTGGTTTACTGCATGCTGGGAAGCAAAGTGCGGTATGGATTTGGGTATTTTGGCATGCATCGTTTCCGATCTTGCTCTTGCTGGCATTAATTGCCCCGAAAAAAATCATTAACCAAAACCCTGCCGATCTCAATATCAAATATTGGCTGATTGCCTTTGTATTTATTTCCCTACTGGTTAGTTTAGGTTTGGCCTTATTCGCCACATGGGGTAGCCATTTACTACCCGTATTAATTGATAAAGACAGCTATAAGCAACTATTAAATAGCCCTTATGCCTTAATGGTGTGGGGATTAAATGTGCTGGCATTATTCTTTATGGTAAGACGGGCACGCAGTAACAATGTGCTTTACACATGGCTGAGTGTGGCGTTGCTGGCCAGCCTGATTGATGTCACGTTAACCCTATTGGCTGGCGCCCGCTTCAGTTTAGGTTGGTATGCTGCAAGAGTGAGCAGCTCGGTTTCTTCTATGGCATTGCTGTTCGCCTTGTTATGGGAGGTCAACCGTCTGTATGTCGCAGCCCACAGGGCCAATGAATCCTTATATCAGCAAAGTGTCAAAGATACATTAACAGGCTTATTTAATCGCCGTTATCTAGAAACACAACTGGCAATAGACATAGACCACGCCAAAAGATACCAAGAGCCACTGTGCTTGTTGGTCGTCGATGTTGATCACTTTAAAGCGTTTAACGATAAGCACGGTCATTTGAGTGGCGATCGCTGCTTAGTCGCCGTCGCCAAACAACTGCAACTAAGCTTAAATCGACCCGCAGATTTTGTTGCCCGTTATGGTGGCGAAGAGTTTGTGGTGGTGTTGCCCCACACTGAGGCAGAAGGCGGCATGCTGATAGCTGAAAAGTTACGCCAGAAAGTCAGTGAGTTAAGAGTTGAAGATAAGGGCCAATTACTTAGCGTCACCATCAGCATAGGTTACGCAATATTACAGCATAGTGAAGACACAGCCCAAGGCTTGCTGATAGCTGCCGATACCGCCCTATATCAAGCCAAAGCCGCAGGACGCAATTGCGTTGTCGCAGCAATTCAATAACCCTTGTAGGGAATTAACTCATCAACATAATACCGTTTCGCACAAGTCATTATTGTGTAATGACTTGTTCAATCTAAACATCTCAAAAACATTAAAAAGTGATTGATAAAGACTGTAAGCGGATTTAAAGCTATTGATAATGTAATGACTTTAAGTGAGGGGGAAATGTTCTCCCCCACTCATAGCAAACCGAAGCCACTATTCCTGAGCGATCAAGCTTAAAACCCAGTGTTGTAATCCCTGTGTATCCGTCATTGAACCATTAAACTGATACTGTGGAACAAAACTTTGGTTATGGCCTCTTTTTCGATCTCGATATACTTTTTGCGCCAGTGAAAAAGCGCCAAGTTTGCTAGGTAAATTAATCCCGCGAACATCCATATACACAGTATCGGCAGAGGTTTCTTGGCCAGCATGAATAAGCTGCGGTATTGATAAACTCAAATCGGCGAAATCTAAACACGCACTGCCGCAAGATTTATCGGTAAGTAAAATCGTACGACCTTGATATAGACTTTTCTCCGCCTGATGGCGATTAACAGCAGTAGCCTGCAAAGCTTGGCTATTGTTAGGTAACGCTTCTTTCACCAATGATTGTTGATTATCTATCGCTTGCCGCATATCTAAAGTGGTTTGTAAAAACGAAGTAGTGATATCACTGTCAGCGCCAAACTGACGAATTAACATAGGTTTCAAGCTGACAAGGTAAGCATGATTATCTTCACTTGCACGCCACATAGCGTAGCTATTATCTGGATTATTTTGCATTACTTGCGCGATATAAGCTTTACCATAAAGGCTACTCATTAAATCTTGGCCCCACTGCGAACTGCCGCCACCATTGCCACGCACATCAAACACCACGAGTTCTGCATCACGCAAACCAGCAAGCGCAAGTACCATCGCTTGCAATTTGGTTTCATCAGCACCCGATGGATAAAAACTGGGCAACCGGACCCAATAATGCTTAGGTGTAAATTCATCAATACTAAATTCTTTGGGTAACGCCACAGGAGTGAGCGTTTGGTATAAATCATTGCGATCAATTTTTTGCCAATGCAATGAAAAGGCAGTTTGCTCACCCTTTGACTCAAACACACAACTATTTGGTCTAATAAATTCACCAATTTTATCATCGATGAGTAACTTTTTAGCATAAGAGACTTTGCGCGCATTCAATTGATTGTTATTGAATCGATATTTAAGAATATGCTCATTCATCATGGTATCGACCGCAATATTGTCACAAGAAATAAGCTTGGCACCAACCGCAGGAAGCCGCCCGCCCCAATCTTCGGCAGTGTAATAGACTTTATAATCCTGAAATTGTTTTTCAATACCTATGCCAGCCCAAGACTGCATATCAGGGTGTTGATTAAACGCAATGCCAAAATGACCATCAGCAAAACCTGCCACAAAATAGCTCAAACTATTGGTTACATCCTGTAACGATGTCGCTTTTTGTGCCCGCGCTAACCCCTCACGATAACCTTGTTCTAACCACTGTGAAAAATATAAATTTTGATCATCTATGGCACCGGGATGATTAGCCTTAACCGTTTGGTAGATATAGGTTAAGTCCGTTTGAGCAATCTGAGCCCATGGATTGGCTTCAGCCAACACAGGTTTAATGGGTTCTGCTTGAGCATAAACCGCAGTACTAAACACGCTGATGAGTAGAGTTAAAATAACTAAGCTTTTACCGTGCATCTAAATATAAATCCATTTGTTATCTAAAAGTTAAGGCAAAGTCTACCGTATCAGCACTGATTACACAGCATTTTTTGATATTTCAGCAGTAAGCACCAAAGCGTGACGATAAATTATTGATGCTTTCGAATCATAAAATAAAGCAAACAGTGGCAGCACTTAATCTCAGCCATAACCACAAAAATCCCGCATATGTTAGCTAGCATCAACTCGTGCAAACGCGTCATCTCCAGTGACAATTAGAGCTAAAGCACAAAAAATCACATTTTGGCTACTTTTTATTACATTTTTGTAAAACTGGAGTATATTAATCAAGCCATATAATGGATTTATATTAGCAACCGATTGTATAACCACACTAAATTTCAAGGATGACAATGGCAAACCTGTTCACTAATGTACTCGCCACCATCATCTTGCTTTCGGGTATGTTTTTGATGGTGTTGATTATGCACCTAATGCTTAAATACCGTGACCACACGGTAAAACTGCCTGTCGATCGCGAACAACTTCAGCGTATCCCCGCATATGGCTTACAGCGTATTTCTTTTAAAGCATCCCAATTACATTTCCCATTGTGGCTTCAATCAAAAGCAATAGCTCAAGCAACTCGCCAAGCGATACTAGCTGCACAGCGGGTCAGTCATTGGTTAACTAAAGCCGTCGGACAGACAATAGCATCGGCCAGCCCACTACTTGCATTCCCCGGCTGGTACGTCAGCAGCCACAATTTTCAGCAACCAAACGCGGCCACTGTTCCCGTTATTTGTAACAAAGAGCTAAACCACAAACAGCTGGTTAAAACCATACCAGCAGTGCGTACACAAGCACTCAACCAACAAATCGATGCAATCGTCTATCAGGCCGCGCAGAGATGTTTGAATAATAGTGAGATTGGGAAATAATGATTATGAAAAAGTTTACTCTACTCCCAGTTATTCTATATTCTTTAATTAAAAAGTGAAAAATATGAAACAAGAAATAGTTTACCCAAGTATTAACTCATTATTTGATTGCAATGAAATTGAATATGGAATTAAAAGAACATCACAAGTTGACACAATTAAACATCATTTAAAAAGTAATCAAGTTGTATACGTTAATGCTCCAAATAATATTGGAAAAACAACAATACTTAAACAATTATTTGAGGAGTACAAGTATGACTCTATCACATTATTTATAAAGAATGCAGAATCAGGATTTATAAGTGACATTGAAATTTATAAAGACTTATTCATACAGATCAGGACATTAATTGGTGAAGACACATCAGAGTATATAAATAAAGAGATCTCAAGAACTGAACTAGAAAAACAATTGAAAACATTGAGCTACTTTATAAAGCATAACAATAGAAAAGTGTACTTTATAATAGATGGTATATATACATTTAACAAAAGCGAGAACAACTTCCTATCTAACTTATTCCTAATATTCCCTACAAACGAAAACTATAAATACATAATAAGCAGAAACAAAAGCAATGAACAATATGGGATAACATCAAAAAAATATGAAAATTATAGTTTAGATATATTTTCGTTTGAAGAAGTAAAAAACATATTATCAAACATTGCTGATGAAGATATCGAAAAAATAAGAGAATTATTTGGTTTTTCTCCTGAAATAATATCATCGATAAAATCTTCAATTGAACAAGGAGTTGAATTAGATGATATACTTACAAATTCAAATGACAATATAGAAAGTTTATATGAAAGTGAATGGGAACGTGTAATAAAAAGTGACTTGGATAAAAATATACTAGGGATTGTAATTTACTCAGTAGATAAGATACAAATTATCGAACTATGTCAAATATTAGATATAACATCAATTGAATTAACAACAAAAATAAAGAACATTTCGTTATTGAAAGTTGAAAATGATTTAATAAACATCCGATCAAATGGAGTTCTAGAATTTTGCAAGCGAAAATTAAACGATAATAAAAAAACATATATAAATATGATTATAAAAAGTGTTGGCAGTAACATAAAAAAACTAAATTCATCTAAGACTGTCTATTGTTTATCTGAACAAAATGAATACGAAAAAGTACTAAAGATTGTTAATGAACAGCATATAGGAAACACTTTTAAAGAAACAAAATCGTTGAATGAGATAAATAAATTAATTAACTATGGAATAAAATCTTCCGAGTATCTTGGTGCTGACGAGTACTTTATAAAATATAAGCATTTAAAAAATAGCTTATCGAACATTTACAAGTCAGATTTGATGATGCAGCAATTAAAATGCCACATTGAAGCAAATGAAATAAATCTAGCTTTAACTTTAATTAGTAAAGCAAAATCTGAAGAAGAAATGCTTCAATTATATTGTATATTTGCAATGCGTCAAAAACGAGATGGTGTAGAGGTTAATGATGATATATTAAATAAAATAGAATATTTATTTGAAAAAATTGACCCTAACGAATTAGGACCGGAAAAAGTAATAGATATAGCTGCAGACTTACTACCTATATTTCCGGATAAAGCTCTAGGTTTGATTAACAAGCTTGATTCATTCGGTGTGGCTGGACAAAACAAATCAGATTTCGCATTCCTCAACCTATCTTTATTAACATTACAGCGACATGGTGATACATTCACAACTGATGTTAATAAAGAGGATTCGAAAACTATTTCAAGAACATCGATAATTGAAACAATAAAAAACTTTAATAAGAACTCAACCCCAGAAAACTTAATTAATTTCATTAATAACTTTGATGAAAGTGGTGATAGAATTTTTTTATATAGAGCATGGTTAAAAAACAATAAAAAGAGTAATTTTGCAACATTAATATTAAGTCAAACTTTAGATGAGATTATAAAGTCCATTGATTTTTCTATTGATGCATCATTGTTTAATGATATTACAGAATGTTTAAATTTTTCAAGTGATAATATCTGTCAACTTATAATCGAGAAGGTAAAACCCCAATTAAACACACTGAAGAAAAAAGGACCAAGTGTAGACTTCTGTACTTTAAACTTAAATCTAATAAACCACGAAAAAAATGATAAGAATAAAGTTGAACAACTTGACATACTGGTTTCATATATTAACTCTATACCTGATAAAGCTGTTTCATTAACTTGCCTTTCACATATTGCTAATTTTGAAATTAAAAAAAACATTTACAATAGTTTGATTAAGGTGGATAACGACAAGAACTCACTATTTGAAAAAATTGTTATCACAGATGCTTTACACATAGAAGTTCTAAAGGAATGCATAAAAGTAGAAGGTCAATACAACCTTAACAATGCTATTTCTTGGAGTGAAAAATTAAATAATACATTAAGGCGAGACAAAGCGAAGTCAATAGCTATTAGTAGTTACCTTAAAAATATAGATTCTGATGAAAAGTTAAGATCTATTAATGATCTGATATCAATAATTAAATCTATAAAAGAGGAAGACTATCGAGAAGAAATTTTTTACCTTATATTAGATAAATACCATTTCTTTTCCCCATCAAAAAATAATACAGAAAAATTAATAAAGTTAATAAAAAAAATACAAAATAATTATATAAAAGCAAGGTGTTTTATTACACTATATTGTAAAGCATTTAAACTTAAAGTTTTAAAAGACCCTCTAATTTTCATACAAAACATTCATAAAGCAATAGCAAACTCCGATGGCAATGATATAAAAGCAGAATTATACTTTTGCGCTTGTGAAAAACTATTCAAAATAAATAGAGATACTGCACTAGAATTTAGAAAATGTGCGATTGAAATAGTTGAAGAAAAAGGTTATTCAAATGAAGGTCAAGTTAATTGTAAAATTAATACTATAGAATTAATAATAAGATGTATTTATATAAAGTGTTTGAAGTCAGACGAAGATAAAGATTGTTTTTCTGATATAATAAATGAAATACACAATATTGATAGCGATATAAAGAAATCTAAGTTATTATCGCGATTAGCGTCTGCCTATCAGAAAACAGGACGTGAGAATTTTAGTAGAAAGGTTATTGAAAAGCACATAATACCTCTTCTAGAAAGAAACCAAGAAATTAATGGAAAAGAGTTTTTACTTTCACTATTCTTAACGTTACCAGTTATTCACAACTACGATCCAGATACATTTAATTATTGGCTATCTTTAATACCAAAAAATAATAATATATTCTCTGATAGAGCCATAAGAATCACCATTAATTACATCTATGACGACTGTCTAATTGGTGACCCTTATGATCCGCTTAAAAACAAGTATACTATTGGCCATAGAGAATTAATTAGAATTTTAAAATTAATAAAGAACATTAGAGAGGATGGAAGTCAGTTTTATGAGATAAGAAGGTTGTTACAAGCAATAAAAAGTTTAAGAAAGAAGAACAAGATAAGTAAAGTTCAAGAGGACGACCTACATAGCAACATATTAATTGAATGCTTACCTATTTTCCCTAAAGAAAAATTTATAGCGCATAACGGTTATAAAATATTATTACAATGCGAAATAAAATCTATTAATGAAACATTAATAGATGAAACATGGCAAGAATTAATATTTGAATGTTACAAAATCGACAACATATCAGATAGATCATTTGTATTATCCGAGGTATCTAATAAGCTACCAGAAAGGTTACATTTAGAAAGGCAAAAGCTTTTTGAGGATTCAATTTCTCTTGTTGACAGTTTATCTTCAAACATTGAAAAAGCTAATCGATATAAAGTTGTATGTGAAAATTATAAAAATTTCGACAAATCAATTATAAAAGAACACCTAAAAAAAGCATTTGTTTTATGCAACAACAGGGACAACATTAATAATACTACAAGATTAGAAATAATTGACATGATTAACTCATATGGTGAAAGTTTCTCTTCTTCGCTTGTGAATATGCTTGACGATGACCCTGCAAGAAAAGAGTTGATCAGTAAAAACATAAAACAAAGAAAGACTGATGAAGAAATAAAGAAAAAATTTCAAAACAACAACGACATTTCAGCTGATAAAAAAGATAAAGAACTATCTGATCTTCTATGGCAACAATTAGGAATAATAAATTCAAATAGTGGCCATATCCCTAAGACTTTTGATATTAAAAAATATACTAATTCTATTGGCCCTGCTGATATTGATGATTTATATAAAATATTAAGTTACTACATACACTCAACTTACTTAATAAACCCTTCATTAAAAAATATAAATGAAAAAATAAAACCTTTATTTGACTTATTTATGTCAAACTCGAAAATACTTAACTCTCTATATATAAATGATAATAGTGACATATATAAAGGCATTGATGAATCGGACTGTAACTATACGATAATTGCTGAAGGAGAAAGATCTAAGGCAATAGATTTTATTAAAAAATGGTATCAAAGAACAGATATAAAATATCTTACAATAGTAGATCCTTACTTAAGAATTGAAGACTTTGAATTTATTGCTGAAATTATATCAAATGATCCTGAAGTAGAATTAAAAATAATATCTAGCCTAGAATCTAAGAAATTATTGGATCGGGATGGTGATTTAGACGATTTATTCGCTAGTTTTTGGAATGAAAATATAAGTAAAATGGATACGCCTTCAATTGATTTTATTTTCATAAGTTATGGTGAGAATAAGAAATTCCCTATTCACGATAGATGGTGGCTTTCAGGTAGTAGCGTTATTGATTGTGGAACGTCAATAAATGGTTGGGGAAGTAGAGCCTCAAAAATTACAATTTTAACTCCTGATGCTGCTGCTGATGTTGATTCTTATTTATCACCGTTTGTTTCAATGAATAAAAAGTATATCGATGATCATAGAATTAAATATCAAGTAGTAAAAATATGAGGACAGAATTCTAAAAAATATTAAGTCTATTTTATTAAAAATGAATATTTCGGCCCTCATTGCAAGTTCCATTTACCTTGAGGCCGTTGAAGAAAATAGCTTGAGCCTTACAGGCCTTTTTCGCACATCCATGTGCTTCGAGGCATCCTGCCTATCAGAGTCAGACTAGCTTTCGCAGTACAGGTCGTTCTTTGACATCTGCCCCATATAGATATGGGGCAGATGTCATTATGATATCGGGAACATCATTGACCATGCCATCAAGACATTCGTGAATCCATTCACATCAGATTCCCATCGGAAGCATTAGCATTTTCACTCTTTACTGTAAGATGGGCCGAATCAGACTACAAACGAAGTTAAAAGCTGGATCAATCCCCATGGCGACCTTTTCGCCGCTGTTATTTAAATCATAAAGGAAAATGTTGCGGGGCGGCTGGGCTAATTATTTTAAAAAGAGTCAAGAGGGAACAGCCGTTGGTTTCCTCTTGGTCAGGTGTGGGCGAAGCACCACGACGTTAGTGGCCGCAGGCCATAAAAACAATAAGCTAAGAATAAAAGAATAGAGCTGGATTCCGGCTAAAAAGCATTACCGGAATGACAGTTTTTCGGTCGTTCCTGATGTATTAGAAACAAAAAAGCGACCTTTCGGTCGCTTTTAAATTCTAAAACTTCAAATGAAGCTAACTATTCCATAATTGCGTCGCTGGCGATGATAAGACAATGAAGTTTGAGGTTTTCGCCGCGGAGTTGACTGATGTCAATGAGCAGCGAAAACCTTAAACTGAAGCAGTATTATCAAGACTAAGCAGCAATTACTCGTAGTCAGATAATGGTACGCACGAACACATAAGGTTGCGGTCGCCATACACATCATCAATACGGTTCACCGTTGGCCAAAACTTATTCGCCTTAACCGCAGCGCTTGGGAACACGGCCACTTCACGGCTGTACGGACGTGAATCAAATTCTGGGTCCATAATGTCAGCCAGCGTATGCGGTGCATTGTGCAGTGGGTTATTGTCCACAGGCCACTCGCCTGCTTCTACCTTGGTGATTTCACCGCGAATAGAAATCATCGCTTCGATGAAACGATCCAGCTCAACCTTAGACTCAGATTCAGTAGGCTCAATCATCAAGGTTCCCGCTACTGGGAAGCTCATGGTTGGTGAATGGAAACCGTAGTCGTTTAGACGCTTAGCGATGTCCATTTCGGTTACGCCAGAAGTTTCTTTTAATGGGCGTAAGTCGATAATACATTCATGGGCAACGCGCTCATTACGGCCAGTAAATAATACTGGGTAATGTGGGGCGAGCTTTTTCATGATGTAGTTAGCGTTTAATAGCGCAGTTTGGGTAGATTGCTTAACCCCTTTAGTGCCTAACAACTTAATGTACATCCAGCTGATTGGCAGGATGCTGGCACTACCATACGGTGCAGCAGATACGGCGCCGTTATGGTCGCTTTCGCGCCCTGGCTTAACCACTACGTGACCGGCTACAAATGGCGCAAGGTGTGCTTTAACACCAATTGGGCCCATACCTGGACCACCGCCGCCGTGCGGGATAGCAAAGGTTTTGTGTAGGTTTAAATGCGATACGTCAGCACCGATAAAGCCTGGTGATGTTAAACCAACCTGTGCGTTCATGTTCGCGCCGTCTAAGTAAACTTGACCGCCATATTGATGGACGATTTCGCATACTTCGCGGATAGATTCTTCATACACACCGTGAGTCGATGGGTAAGTGATCATGATGCACGATAGGTTACCAGCAAGCTCAGATGCTTTAGCACGTAAGTCTTCTAAATCGATGTTGCCTTGCTTGTCACAAGCAGTCACCACCACTTGCATACCAGCCAATTGCGCTGATGCTGGGTTAGTACCGTGAGCAGATTGCGGGATTAAGCAGATGTTACGATGCGCGTCGCCGCGAGATTCGTGGTATTTCTTAATCGCTAACAGACCAGCGTATTCGCCTTGCGCACCTGAGTTTGGTTGAATACACACAGCGTCATAACCAGTGATTTTTACTAAAAACTCAGACAACTCGTTAATTAACTGGGTATAACCTTGTGCTTGGTCTAGTGGGCAGAATGGGTGCATGTTAGCAAATTCTGGCCAGCTTACCGGTAGCATTTCCACTGCCGCATTGAGCTTCATGGTGCATGAGCCTAACGAAATCATGGAGTGGTTTAGGGCTAAATCTTTGTTTTCGAGACGCTTGATATAACGCATCATCTCGGTTTCGCTTTGGTAGCGATTAAACGTTGGATGGGTTAATACAGCGTCTTGACGTACTAAGGCTTCAGGGATTGACTGACTGCCATTAGCAATGATGTCGGCATCGAGTGCTGCTACGTCTAAACCATGGCCTGCGCCTAAGATTACGTCAAACAAGACTGCGATGTCGGCACGGATAGTGGTTTCGTCTACGCTGATACCAAATACGCCATCAGCATCGATACGCAAGTTAACTTGTGCCGCTAACGCGCGGGCATTAATGGCTGCAAGGTCGGCACCTTTAACACTGATGGTGTCAAACCAGGTAGTGTTAACCAGTGATACGCCTTTAGCGGTTAAGCCTGCTGCTAAAATGTCGGCAAAACGGTTAATGCGTGACGCTATGGTTTTTAAGCCTTGTGGGCCGTGGAATACTGCGTAAAACGACGCCATATTGGCGAGTAAAATTTGCGCAGTACAAATGTTTGAGTTGGCTTTTTCGCGGCGAATATGTTGCTCGCGCGTTTGCATGGCCATACGTAATGCGCTGTTACCACGGCTGTCTTTTGACACACCAATAATACGACCAGGCATTGAACGTTTGTGCTCGTCACGGGCAACAAAGAAGGCTGCGTGTGGTCCGCCGTATCCCATTGGTACGCCAAAACGTTGCGCGCTACCAAATACCACGTCTGCACCCATGGCGCCTGGAGATTTAAGTAACATCAACGACATGATGTCGGCAGCCACAGTCACGATGACTTTGTTGTCACGTAGCTTGGCAAATAGCTCAGTGTAATCGGTAATTTGACCAATACGGTTGGTGTACTGGAACAAGGCACCAAATAATTCGTAATTAACAGACTCGCTTGCTGGGCCAACAACCACTTCAAAACCAAAACATTCAGCGCGAGTTTTAACTACGTCTAATGTTTGTGGAAATACATCATCGGCCACAAAGAAGATGTTTGCTTTTTTAGCTTTAGATACCCGTTTGGCTAATGCCATAGCTTCTGCTGCTGCAGTGGCTTCGTCCAGTAATGAGGCTGACGCAAGGTCAAGACCGGTAAGGTCCATTGACACTTGTTGGAAGTTTAAAATAGCTTCTAAACGGCCTTGGGCGATTTCTGGCTGGTATGGCGTGTAAGCCGTGTACCAACCTGGGTTTTCAAATACATTACGCAAAATGACATTAGGGACTTGCACGCCGTAGTAACCCATACCGATATAGCTTTTAAATACGGTGTTTTTGTCAGCTATGTTACGGATATAGGCGATACCTTCGGCTTCGCCACATGAGTCACCTATGGTGAGATCTTGGGGTAAACGAATTTTGCCAGGAACGGTTTGGGCGGTGAGATCTTCTAGTGACTCTGCTCCAATAAAGTTCAACATTTCTTGTTGTTGTGCTTCACTTGGGCCGATGTGGCGAGTCAGGAAAAGTTCGTGCTGTTCTAGTTGTGTCAGGGTTTGCTTGGTCATGTTAAACCTTGTTCCAAATCGACCAGTTTTGGCTGTAGGGCACAGAACTGGATTAGGGTGAAAATGGGTAATACGTGAATAACCTGTTTAGGGTTTATTATGTTGCGCGCTCGTCATTGTTTTTAGCTGCACATAACAAAGAAGCTCCCTAGGGAGCTTCCTGTGTCATTGGCGATTATTCTTCGTCAATCACTTCTTGATAGCCTTCGGCATCAAGCAGTCCATCAACTTCTGATTCGTCAGAAGGCATAACGCGGAAGAACCAGCCTTCACCAAAAGCATCGCTGTTAACAAGCTCTGGTGAATCTTCTAGAGCTTCGTTTACCGCAATCACCTCACCTGAAACCGGTGCGTAAATGTCTGATGCTGCTTTAACAGATTCTGCTACGGCGCAATCTTCACCGGCAGTGACTGTGTCGCCGACTTCTGGCAATTCGACAAATACCATGTCGCCTAGTAACTCTTGAGCATGCTCTGTAATACCCACTGTGTAGCTTCCGTCTGTTTCTTTACGGATCCACTCATGTGAAGATGCATATTTCAAGTCTGCTGGAATAGTGCTCATTATTGTTGTTCCTTAATCAGATGTTCTAAAACTTAATCAATAAATTCTTTTTGGGTAAACCGCAACTCATTTTATTGAATCTTTAGAAAGCTTGTTTACCGTTACGTACAAAACTTGGGGCGATGACTTTTACGTTAACACGCTTTTTACGCATTTCAACTTCAGCTATCGCACCAATACCATTAGGTACACGGGCCATGGCAATAGAATAGCCTAATGTTGGCGAAAACGACCCGCTGGTGATCACACCTTGATGTTCAACACCCTCAGCGTCGGTAAAAAACACAGCCATATCATGGCGTAATACGCCCTTTTCTTCCATGACTAAACCGACTAATTTGTCAGTGCCAGCCGCTTTAATTGCAGTAAGTGCGTCACGGCCAATAAAGTCACGATCGCTTGGCTCCCACGCTACGGTCCAGCCCATGTTAGCGGCTAATGGATTAATTGACTCGTCCATGTCTTGACCGTATAGGTTCATGCCCGCTTCTAAGCGTAAGGTATCACGCGCACCTAGACCACATGGCTTAACGCCTGTATCTAATAGCGCTTGCCATAAGGCTTCTGCTTCGGCTTCTGGCACTATGATTTCGTAGCCCGCTTCACCTGTGTAACCTGTGGTGGCAATAAATAAGCTGCCAGATTGCACACCAAAGAATGGCTTCATTCCTTCAACGGCAGCATTTTGCTCAGCAGAAAATACGCTAGCCGCTTTGGCTTTAGCATTAGGGCCTTGCACGGCAATCATCGCAAGCTCTGGACGTTCAGTCACCACCACATCAAATGCTGCAGCTTGCTTGTTGATCCAAGCCATGTCTTTGTCGCGGGTTGCGGAGTTAACCACGACACGGTAATGAGTGTCGGTTAAGTAGTAGGTGATAAGGTCGTCGATGATGCCAGCGGTTTCGTCTAGCATTCCGCCGTAAAGGGCTTTACCTGGTACGGTAAGCTTGGCGACATCGTTAGCAAGTAACTTACGTAAAAAGGCACAAGCATCGCTGCCGGTAACGTCAACTACCGTCATGTGAGACACGTCGAACATGCCTGCATCTTGACGAACTGCGTGGTGTTCTTCGATTTGAGAGCCGTAATTAATCGGCATGTCCCAACCGTGGAAATCAACCATTTTGGCTTTAGATTCTAAATGCTTGTTAAAAAGTACGGTTTTGCTAGCCATTATTATCCCTTTTTTTGAGGCCTTTCTTATGTAGGTTTTTGATAAAATGCGGCCAAAATTATACTCCGCAGACCTACTTTGTATACAAAAAATTTTTCTAATCCGAGTCCCGTCGCATTAGTTTAGCTAATCTATTGTTGTAATTTATTTACATAATTTTTTACAATAAAAACGCCGACTTAGCTGTATAGACTGATATTAAACAAGTTTCTATATTCGCTACGATGAAATTGGCTCACGACAAAGTTTAGGTAATGTCATTTTGTTACCCATAGCCTGTTTGATGAACACTGTTTTCAGCCCAGCGACATTATCAACTAGGGTTAGGCCTATGTCGCGCATGGCTTTTTTAAGCGGATTACTACCGCCGAACAATCTTTTAAAGCCTTCCATGGTGGCAATCATCTCCATGGCTTCAGCTTTACGCCAACGTTCAAGGGCGCGCAAATGACTGTATTCGCCTAAATCTTTGCCTTGTTCGTGCAATTGGCTAAAGGTGTCGATAATACTGGCGGCGTCTAAAAAGCCGAGGTTAACCCCTTGGCCAGCAAGCGGGTGAATAGTATGGGCTGCATCACCAGCCAGCACTAATCGATGGCGGGCAAAATGGCGCGCATAACGCATACGTAATGGGAATGATTGCCGCTCGCTAATCACCTGGCACAGGCCTAAACGGCCATCGAGCGCGGCGGTTAACGTTTTGCCAAATTCGATATCGTCTAATGCTAATAATTGCTCGGCTTGCTCGGGCGATACCGACCAGACGATGGAACATAAATTATCGTCATACAAGGGCAACATGGCTAGCGGACCACCGGGTAAAAAGGCTTGTCTGGCGGTCGCATCATGGGCTAACTCAGTGCGCACAGTAGCCACTATGGCATGGTGGCCGTAGTCCCAGAATGTCAGCGGAATATTGCATTGTTCACGTACCCAAGAATTGGCTCCGTCGGCTGCCACCACCACTGCGGCGCTGATGTTGTCGCCACCGGCTAGGGTTAGCCAGGCTTCACGTTCGCCAAAGGCAATGCGTTCAAGGCGTTGACCTTGTAAATGAGTTAAATTGCTGATTTCGCTGGCGCGCTTAGCCAGTGCATAGCTAATGGCATCATTTTCGATAATTGAACCTAAATAGGCTTCGCTAATACTGTGAGCGTCAAATTCAATTTTGCCTAGACCGTCTTTGTCCCAAACCGACATTTTTTGGTAAGGGCTAACACGGCTGTCATCAAGGTATTGCCACGCTCCGAGATTTTCGAGCAATTGTTGGCTGGCTTTGTTAACGGCACTAACACGCAATTTGGGCTCGCCACTCACAGCTTGGGTTTCGCCAGCATCAATGACCACCACATTAAGGTCGGCATTCGCTAAGCCAATTGCCGTTGCCAGCCCGACCATACCACCGCCAACAATGGCAACATCATATGTTTGAGTAGAAAACATGCTCAATCCTTACCTTAAAATGAGTTAACGCCAGCCCATTGCGGTTTGTGCGATGGGACGTTTTAACGGTGGTAGCCAAGACAATAGGCGTAAACCAAGATTGCGGCCCGCTACCATCGGCCAATATTGGTTGGAAAAGCCACGTACTAAAAATTCGATATTACTCAGCGTGCTGTCGCGATCCGCTTGGCGTGCGGCTAAATACTGATGCAAGATAGCATTACTGCCGACATCGACCTCGGTTGAGGGATTAGCTAATTGATACGTACTGAAAGCCTGTTTCAGTACATCCAGTAAGCCCACAACATCACGCAGGCCAAGATTAAAACCTTGTCCGGCAATCGGGTGTAGGGTTTGCGCCGCATTACCAATAAAGATGCAGCGATGGTAAATCGGTCTTGGCATGTACGATAACGTCAGTGGATAACTGCTGCGCTGACCGACATCAACGAAGCGACCAACGCGATGGCCAAAGGCTTGTTGTAATGCGGCTAAAAACTCGGCTTTGTCGGCATGTTTTAGTTGCTCTGCTTGAGCGGGCGGTAATGCCCACACCACGGAAAAACGCGACTGAGCAGCACTGGCTGACACGGCAGTATGCGCCGCAGCGGTCATGGGCACTGAACTCATAGGCAGCAGAGCTAATGGCCCTGTTTGCGTAAAGCGTTCGTAAGCCCAATGCTGGTGCGGCTGGTCAGTACTCACATTGGCGACAATGGCCGTTTGATCGAAATTGATTTGTTCTGTGGGTTGGCCAAGATGTTGACGCACCACGGAATTAGCACCATCGGCAGCAACTAATAACTGGCAATGCAATTGCGTGCCGTTATCTAAAGTTAATAAGTGACCATTGGTTTGAGTCTGCAACTCAGTCACGGTAGCCGGACAAAACACCTCAACAGATGATTTAGCCAATTGTTCAAACAACACTTTGCCCACTTGGGCTAACTCAACCACCTGCCCTAATGCTCCTAAGCCAAGCGGTTTAGCGTTAAGTTCGGTCATACCAAAGTGGCCGCGATCAGAAACATGAATATTTTCGATCGCCGTGCCTAGATGCTGCAACTTGGGCCAAATACCTAAACGAGTCAGTTCGAAAATAGAACCGTGCGCAATGGCAATGGAGCGAGCATCAAAACCTGGGTGATTATTGCTCGCTAAGTGGGCTTCGATTAAGGCGATGCGCAGCGGACGCGACAAGGTGGCAGATAACTTAGCTAGCCCGAGGGCTAACGTGGCTCCGGCCATGGCGCCACCGACAATGGCAATATCAACATTAAGCTGTGCTGTGATGGTGTGTGCTGTGGTCATACGCTGCGTTGCTGCCTATACCAAAAATGTTAGTGGAAAGTTGAAGACTCATCGGTGTCATTCAATGGCATGTCTAAGCCGAACTCTGAGTAGCATAAAATAGCTGACATTCTGACAAACTCTTGCAGTTCAAAGTAAGCAACTTCTGACTCTTCGTCATCACCAACATCAAATTCTACTTGAGCAATATCGGCCAGATCTTTAATCACTTCACGTACATCTGGCGATGCTTTGGCTAGCTGTGGTTGAATAATGGCAATGCCGGTTAAAAAGCTTTGAGTCCACAGGGCTAACGCTTCGACGCGATCGCTTAATGACGCTTCTTCTTCTGGCAATAAGAGGGTAAAACCAAATTCGAAATCCACTAATCGATTAACCGTATCTTGATACAATTCGCTGATCAGCAGTTGTAAATTAGGCTCTAACGGTTGCCCATCGTTCATTAACTCAACTAACGGTGTTAACCAGGCTAAATTTTCTTGTTTAACGCCACCACAAATAAGCCCAACCAGTGCGCCATGCACTTCTACTGGATGCTGGCCAACTTCTGCGTAATCTAGGGCCTGTTTTAGTTTTTCAATACATAATGAAGGTGGGGTTGCCATGGTTAATTCCTAATAGCGCAATATCTGCATCAATGCTAGCAGAGTTAGGATGATGCTCCAAATGCTAGTGTGTAATGTGGTTAAATTTGTGAGCCATAAAGTGACTATAATAATTGACAATGAGTGTATTTGTTCAGACAACCAGCAAATAGTTAAAAAGGCGCGTTGTTGCCTTGCTCTTTTAAATTCAGCCCTATATAGTTCGCCACATGCTTGAGTTTAACTAAGGATCTGTGGCGACATTATGAGTAACAGTGCTGTTGATATCACCCTATTAGGGCGCACCTACTCTATCGCATGTCCAAAAGGACGCGAAGATGCCTTGCGCACGGTAGCCAGAGAAGTTGAAAACCAACTGACAACCTTAAAATCTCGTACTAACAATTTGAGCCGTGAAGAACTGGCCATTATGGCAGCATTAAACATTGGTAATGAACTGTACGAAGAAAAGCAAAAGAATAAGCAGTACATGGCGCAAATGGATGAGCGTATTTCGTTATTGCAATCAACCTTGGAAACATCGTTGGTTGAACGAAGCCGCTAGGAAGGCTAGACTAAGATTTAAGAATGAAGCAAAGCTTGATTCAACCAGTTTTGCTCCCTGAGATATTCGCCAGTTGGCTAAGTCCCTGTGCCGATAATTACAAACCCAGGGTGAATGCTTTTGTTGACATTGTGCATGCTCGGCTCGTACCGAGAAGCCTTAGGAAATGAACATTTACCCGCCTTGAACCTACGGTTCAAGGGCTACGCCGGCAGCGGTATTTTGGGGAGCATTCTAATTTTATGACCATCACTCGTTTTATGACTAACACAGAAAATCGTCCGGTTACGTCAACATCTTCGGCACGTATTAGCTACTTTGCCACCCCTTCTGAGTTTCAAGAACCGCTGTTCGATAGCACAGACATGAGCCGCGACAACATTCGCCGCCATGTTCGCCAAGAGCGAAATAGCCTTAGCCCTGAAGAACAAAGCCAATTAGCCTTAATTGCTAGCCGCCACATGCTTGCTGAAATTCAAGCTCAGTCGGCTAAGCATGTTGCCTTGTATTTTACCCAAGACGGTGAATTAGCGACTCAAAAGCTGATTGAAGCATTATGGGATCTCGACATTAACCTGTATTTGCCCCGGCTTCATCCGTTCAGTAAAGGCAACTTACTGTTTATTCGTTATGATCGCGATTCTGTGATGCTTGAAAATCAATACGCTATTAAAGAACCACAATTGAATGTGCAGCATGTTATTACTGTCGATAAACTCGATATGATCATCACCCCTTTGGTGGCATTTGATGAGCACGGTAACCGTATGGGCATGGGCGGTGGATATTACGACCGCACTTTGGCACAAGTGGTCGATAACAAGCCCTTAGCAGTAGGCTTTGCCCACGATTGTCAGCAAGTGAGCCAAGTTCCTACCGAGTTTTGGGATATGCCTTTACCAGTGATTATTACCCCAACGAGACGATTAGCTATTTAAAATAGCTTAATACTATTAAGGTTGTGGCGCTTCGCCCACACCAGACCAAGGAGGGGAAAACTGCTTCCCCTCTTAGATCTCCCCGGCAGCTCCGGCAAAATGTTAGTCCTCGTAGCATAATAAAAATCACCTAACGACTCAGATGGTACATCTGATGTGAATGGACTGACGAATGTCGTGATGACATGGATGTCAAAAAACGACCATGCCCCCCGAGCCTGTTACATATCTGCAAAACAGAAGTCTACATACCTTGAAACACAGGCATGTGTGATAAAGGCCATGATGTCACTACGGCATTTTCATCATGCTATTTCAGACACTTTGGACGCAGACACCTTGATACTGCAGGTTCCTCTTATATACCAACTAGACTTTGTAAAAGGTAGGAATTAAACATAACAGAATAGAAAAAGCCCCATCAATAAACGCTATTGATGGGGCTTTTTTCATTATATTGCTTAGGTAAAAATAGGCTTACACAATTGCTTTCTCTAATGCTTGGCTAACATCGGCGATGATGTCGTCTATGTGTTCAATACCCACAGATATCCGCACTAAGTCTTCTGATACACCAGCTTTAGCTAACTCTGCGCCGCTCAGTTGGCGATGAGTGGTACTGGCTGGGTGACAAGCCAGCGATTTAGCGTCACCGATATTGACCAAACGAAGCACCATTTGCAATGCATCAATAAACTTACCACCAGCCACTTTACCCGCTTCAGCATTGGCGGCTTTAATGCCAAAACTAATGATACCAGAGGCTTTACCGCCAGTGATTTTTTGGCAAGTTGCATGGTGTGGGCTGTCAGGTAATGCGGCATAGTTTACCCAACTAATGCTTGGGTGTTGCTGCAAGTATTCCGCTAGTGTGAGCGCATTACTGCAGTGACGTTCCATACGTAAACTTAGGGTTTCTAAACCTTGAAGTAATAAAAATGAACTGTGTGGCGACAATGCTGCGCCAGTATTGCGCAGTGGCACAACACGACAGCGACCAATAAATGCCGCGGGGCCAAAGGCGTCGGTATAAACTACGCCGTGATAAGACGGATCAGGCTGATTAAGTATCGCAAAGCGTTTTTTATTGGCGACCCAATCAAATTTACCCGAGTCGATAATCACCCCACCAATAGTGGTGCCGTGGCCGCCAATGTATTTAGTTAATGAGTGAATGACAATGTCGGCGCCATGATCAAATGCGCGGCACAACACTGGCGTGGCCAAAGTATTATCGACAATTAACGGCACCCCATGTTTGTGAGCAATATTGGCCAAACGCTGTAAATCGACAATATTGCCGGCAGGGTTACCAATTGATTCACAAAATAATGCTTTAGTGTTGTCATCAATTAACGCATCGAGGCCATCGAAATCATCAAAGGCTGCCATACGCACTTCAACGCCTTGGCGCGGTAATGTATGCGCAAATAAGTTATAAGTACCGCCATACAATTGGCTAGTACTGACAATATTGTCGCCTACTTGAGTTAATGCTTGAATAGCATAAGTAATGGCCGCCATGCCAGAAGCTACAGCCAGTGCACCAATGCCGCCTTCTATCGCCGCTAAGCGCTGTTCCAGTACACTGGTTGTGGGGTTCATTATACGGGTGTAAATATTACCGGCGACTTTTAAGTCGAACAGATCCGCCCCGTGTTGGGTATCGTCAAAGGTGTAAGAGGTAGTTTGGTAAATTGGCACTGCAGCAGCTTTAGTGGTTGCTTCTGACTCGTAACCATAATGTAATGCCAGTGATTCCAGTTTCATGTTTGCTGCAGTCATAGTAACTTCCTTCAGGTAATAGGCTGTGTGATATTGCACTGCTATCCACACTAGCAATTAGCCATCTAGAAGTCTATATTAAATTATCGCTTCACACTTTTTAATGATGATGTTGACTGGCTATTTTAATTGTCTGCCTCCATCAACCGCATAACTACGCCCCGTAACATAATGACTCGCATGCAAATAATCGATTAAGGCGATGATTTCATCATTACCCGCTTCTTTTGGCAAAATCGCTTTGGCTAACGCTTTTACTTTATAAGCATCATCGTCATGGTCGTTAAATAAGATCATCGCTGGGGCAATAGAGTTCACTTTAACGTGCGGTGCTAACAAGCTGGCAAATGACAGTGTCATATTATGCAGTGCAGCTTTACTGGCAGCATAAGCAATATGCTTTTTACTGCCCTTTTCGGCGACATAATCGGTAATATGAATAATGTTACTGGCACCAATACTATCGTGATTGATTTTAGCCGCGCTAATAAGCAATGGCGCTAAAGCAAGGTTGATTTGATAAGGCGCAGTGACGTGAATTTGCATCATTCTCGCCATGGTGTCACTCGGGCTTAAACCGCTGTTGTCGGGCAACCAGTCGGATGCATTATGAATAATGGTATCGAGGCGATCGTGATGCTGATTGATATGGCTAATTAAGCCATCAATGGCGCCTGCATCGGTTAAATCGCATGAATGTAAACTCGCGCCTAACTTACCCAACTGTTCAATACTGTCGTAGTGAGTGCGATAAGTGCCAATAACATGGTGACCTTGAGCCAAATAATACTTAGCCAGTGCATAGCCAATACGCTTACCTACGCCAGTGATCAGTATTGTTCGTTCCATAATGTTGCCTTTATTGGTTGTCGCTCTGATAACGTGTGACTTTATCATAAGCAAAATTAGATGGTTATCTCAAAGTAATGGATAATAAAACATTTACCCTACCGACTAATAATGACAAAAGATAGTCGGTTAAATTATAAAAAAATGACTCCGCTAGTGGGAGTCATTCAATCATAATGATACCGTGGTTTACTAGGCTAAAAATTCAGCGCGGCTAGCTGGGTTGGCTTTAAAGCAGCCACCAAGGGCAGTGGTTTGAGTGCTTGATGAGGTATCCATGATGCCACGAGATTTTACGCAATAATGGGTGGCATTAATGCTCACGGCGACATCTTCGGTGGCAAGCAAAGTTTGCAACGCCACTAAAATCTGCTGAGTTAAGCGCTCTTGAACTTGAGGACGCTGCGCAAAAAAACGCACGATACGGTTAATTTTCGATAGGCCAATAATGTTGTCTTTGGGGATGTAGGCCACCTTGGCGAGCCCGTCAATAGTAATAAAGTGATGCTCACAGGTACTGACCACACTGATGTTACTGATCTTAACCATCTCTTCAACACCCATTTTATTATCAATTTGGGTGATTTTAGGGAAGTTAGCATAATCAAGACCTGAAAAAATCTCGTTAACGTACATTTTAGCAATGCGATGTGGCGTTTCAGCCAAACTGTCGTCGGTTAAATCGAGCCCTAAAGTAGACACAACCTCAGTCATTAAACCTTTAATACGCTGATATTTTTGCTCGCTAGTCATGTCACTCGGTACCAAAGGGGTTTCCAGTCCGTGAGCAACTAACGCTTGTTGTACTTTTAATGCTTCTGCAGACAACTCTGCACGGGTTATGTCATTAATGGTCGTCATAATAACATCCTTAATATTGGGTTAGGCTTGATACTCTAAAGATAACGATACAGAATCTGCGAATCGCAATGCATGCGGCTTATCAATAGTGACCCGAGCTAAAGTAACAGTTGGGTGTTCACGGCAAATATCTAACACGTCAGCAACCAATTTTTCCAGTAACAAGAAACGCCCTTCTTCTACATGCTGAATCACTTTTTTGGTGATGATTTTGTAGTTTAGCGCATCGGCAACGTCGTCGGTTTGAAACGATCGATCGGCTGGATAATGGATCTCAATGTTGATCACCACATCTTGCTGTTTTTCGCGCTCGTCTTGGTTAAAACCAATAAAAGTGCGTAAACGTAAATTGGTGACCTTAATAATGGCTTGGCTTAATGGCATTATTTAGCCCTTGTGAATTGTTTTGAATAGATACGCGAGGGTGCAATAAAAAGATCATAAATATTGATTTTGATCGGTTGAACCGCCTGTTGCATTAAGGTGAGAACATAAAGGTAAACTAGCTGGGCCTATTGTGCGTACAATGATTTATATACACATTAGTTCGAACGAGGTTAATGATGGAACTGACGGTTTTTTACGATGGCACTTGCCCGCTTTGCCTCAATGAAATGAAGCAATTGAAGCGTTACGATAGCTTAGATCGCATCAAGCTTGAAGATATTAATGCCGATGATATTAATGATCGTTTTCCTGATTTAGACGTGGCACATGCTAATACCGTATTACATGGATTGCAGGCTGATGGCAGCTGGCTTTATGGTTTAGATGTTACGGCTAAAGCATGGGGCCTAACCGGTAAACATGGTTGGATAAAACTGTTGCGCTTGCCATTGATAAAACCGCTTGCTGATATTGCTTATTTAGCTTTTGCCCGCAATCGCTACCGGATATCTTATTTACTCACTGGCCAAAAGCGCTGTGATAATGGCAATTGTAAGGTTAAATAAGCGCTTCATTTATGAAAAATAAGGTATGAGATTAGCTATGAGTGAGTCAACTTCAACACAGACCTTGGTAGTTATTGGGGCATCATCGGCTATCGCCCAAGCCTTTATCGACCATGCCATTGCTGCTGCTTTGAAGGGGCTTGCTGACATGGCAGAACAAACTGATGATTTAGCCTTAAATGTTATTACTGTTAGCAGACAATCCGAGCTGACATTAGCCAATCTAAGTAACAAGATTACCCACCAGCATTTTTATTGTAATTACCAGCAAGCATCGATTATTGATTGTGTTAACAGTATCGGCAAGGTCGCAGGCAAAATCAGTCGCATTGTGATGTGTAATGGTATTTTGCATTCACAAACAGCTGACGTGCAAATTCAGGCTCAACAACCTAGCTTGATGCCAGAAAAACGCATTGAAGATATTAATGCTAATGCCCTAGAGCAATTATTTTATGCCAACAGCATTGTGCCCATGCTGTGGCTGAGTGCATTGACGCCGTTATTATCGCAAGCCCGTCATAAGGTAGACGCTGACAATAAGTGTGTGATCAGTATATTGAGTGCTAGGGTCGGCAGTATTTCTGACAATCGTTTGGGTGGTTGGTATGGGTATCGCGCTTCAAAAGCGGCGTTAAACATGCTGATTAAAACCACAGCCGTAGAATATGCAAGACGACTTAAGCGAGTTAAGTTAATTGCGTTTCATCCAGGAACCACTGACACACCATTATCAAAACCTTTTCAAGCCAATGTACCTCAAGGTAAATTATTTACCCCAGAGTTTGTCGCCAGCCAGTTGTATCACATTATGGCCAATATTGAGCCAAACGGTGAAGCCAGTTACTTGGATTGGCAAGGGCAACAGATTAGTTGGTAAATGAGTTGCTAGCGGACTCATTAAGGAGTCGGTTAGCCTCTTGCTCATGGCCAGTATTCAACAATCTCTGCTGTCTATAAGCAAACTGTCATCAACACGATTAACCCACCATCTGTAACAAATGAAGTTTCCCTATGGTACTAAGGTGCCAAATAAATAGTGCTGTAATTGCTTTATTCTGAGAGTACTGACTCGGATTGTAGTGAAACCATGTCGTTGACATCACTTTGCTATGAAACATCACACTATGGGCGATCACATATGCTGTCATTGCCGCTATTGAATTGAGGAAACCGATATTATGTCGACGTTACAAACAGGACTACAAGGCAAAGTGGCGCTTATTACTGGCTCAACTAGCGGTATTGGTCTAGCGACTGCACATGTGCTGGCTGAGCAAGGTTGCCATATCGTATTGCATGGCCTGATGGATCATGATGAAGGGCAAACTTTAGCTGCTGAGTTTCGGGCACAATACCAAATCAACACCTTTTTTAGCAATGCTGACTTAAGAGAGGCTGACTGCATACATGAGTTTATCGGCAGTGCGGTTAATGCCCTAGGCAGTATTGATATTTTAGTGAATAACGCCGGCATTCAACATACACAAGATGTAGCTCATTTTCCGATAGAAAAGTGGAATGACATCATTGCGATTAACTTGTCTGCTGCTTTTCATACTATTCAACAAGTTATCCCTGCTATGGCTGAAAAAGGCTGGGGCCGGATCATCAATATTGCCTCAGTGCATGGTTTAGTCGCCTCAGCAAATAAAGTGGCTTATTGCGCGGCAAAGCATGGGATTGTGGGCTTAACAAAAGTGGTCGCGATTGAATGTGCCGAACAAGGCATTACCGTTAATGCAATTTGCCCTGGTTGGGTTGATACCCCGCTTATCGGTAAACAAATTGACAGCATTGCAAGCGATAAAAGCTTGAGTTATGACGAGGCTAAATACCAACTGGTAACCTCAAAACAGCCATTACCAGAAATGTTAGCTCCCAGACAAATCGGCGAGTTTGTTTTATTTCTTTGTGGTGGTGCAGCAAGAGGCATTACAGGCTCAGCGCTGCCGATGGACGGTGCCTGGACGGCGCAATAAGCTTAACTAACCTTAGCTTTAACTACAGCATTCGGTTTAGCCTTAGTCTGATATAGTCACGTCAACCCGCACTCACTGTCTGTGAGTGCGGGTTGTTTTTATTAGCAGAAAAGACTTGGCCAACTGAGCCGCTAGCCAAGATAATGGTGCAGTTAACAGACTAATATGAGATCAATTAGGCATTGGCCATAAACGCAGCTATATGTTGATAGGTTGCCATACATTCCTCTTTGACTAAGTCGTGCAGCAACATATAGGCATGGATCATGCCGTCGAACGCATGGTGCTCAACCTCCACACCCGCAGCAGTTAACGCATTAGCATATGCTATGCCCTCATCCCTAAGCGGATCGCAACCTGCGGTAAAAATCAGTGTTTTCGGTAAGTAAGCGTTAATGGGACCAAGCAAAGGTGAAGCCTGTTTAACTTGCTCTATCTGTTGCTTTGACAATGATTCGGACAGTTGAAAATACTGCTCAAAATACCACTTTATACGAGGCGTTTCGAGTAAGAAGCCGGTGCCATTACAATCAAGTGATGGGCTGCTTAATGTGTAATCGACACTGGGATAGATCAAAATTTGTTGGTCTATCTTAATCTGTTTATCGGTTAGACTTTTCATGCTTAAGCTAGTGCAAGTAGCACCACCAGCACTGTCACCAATAATGGTGACTGAGTCTTGATGGTTAACATCATCGAGTAACTCGGCATAATGGATCAGTGCATGTTCACAGTCATCAAGCCCTGCAGGGTATGGGTATTCAGGCGCGAGTCGGTATTCAACCGAAATCACCACGCACTGCACAATACTGGCTAGATGACGGCAAATCGGATCGTACAGCGCCACACTGCCACACATATGACCGCCACCATGAAAGTGCACCAATACAGGCAAAGGCTGCTCTGGTGCAGGGCTATACACTCTGACCGGAATAGCTCGGTCGGTTAACGTAAACGCCTTATCGGCAATATAGCTCACAGAGGGGGAGTCACTCATTAGTGCGCCAAGTTTATTGAGATTTTCGCGTAATATCGCTGGGGTAAATTGGACATTATTTTGTTTAGCCAAGGCAATATTGCTGTTAGCTAACGCTAGAAAATCAGTCAGCTTAGGGGAAACGGTTCCTCGCATTAGATTAACTCCTTTGGTTTGCCTGTTTCTGGTAGAAAATAACTGCCCACAAACACAGTGCCGCTGAGTATGGTAATCATCACAAATGAGCCAAAATAACTGCCATCGCTTAAATCAACCAGCTTACCAAATACCCACAACACGATAGTAGAAACCAGATAACTGATTGACCAAAATAGGCTAAACACCACGGTGATTTTTTGGCCGGTCATCATAGGCAGTTCGTGAGGGATAGACACTAAAGCTGTCACGGGGAAAAAGATAAAAAAGCCCAAGACTATGGCACATAAAACCTGTAACCAAGGCTGAGTACTAAAGGATAAACCCAAAACGGTGATAACAATAATCAAGCCACTCCAGCGAATAATCGGCAGGCGTAACGGATTTTTACGACTATAAAGCATCCCCGCAATCGTGCCGACAATCCCAAAACCAATCACCCATTTGCTTTGACTTATTCCCGCTTGAGGATAGAAAGTAAACAAGCAGATGTAAAACGACAATAATCCTGAATAAGTAAACGCATAAGCCCAATTAAATTGATCTTTTAATCCCTCAAGGTAACCGTATATTGCGGGCTCTGCACCTGCTGCATGAACAGTGGCTGCTGGAGTATCAAACTTAACCAGTAACCAGAGTATGGCTAATATCAGGCTAGCGGCAGAAAATAACACTAAACTGCTTTGCCAACTGCCCGTAATAGCGTTAATACCTGTCATGCCCCATAAAATAATCGCCGTGCCGACGTTAAATGCCACCGCATTTAGACCATTAATGACTGGGCGATCTTCTGGTGCAAACCACAACATCACAATGGGGTTAAAGTACACAATCATAAAGGCTCCGCCTAAGCCCATCAAAAAGCGGCTCACCAGCAGTAATTCATAATTGGTCGCAAAAGGAGTCACTATACCGACGACAATTAATAGCGCCGCGAGTAAAAAGGCATACTTTACACCAAACTTTACTGCCACATAAGCGGCGCTAAAGGTGCCGACTATTTTAGCCAAAGTGACGGCACCACTGATAAAACTTGCTGAAGCTAAACTATCTATGTGCATCGATGCCATGATGCTGCCCATACTCGCGGTGCCGCCAACCCATGCCATGGCAAAGAGAACATAACTCGTAAAAACCAGACCTTCGACCAAATATCTATGGGTTATTTTCATAGGCGTAATGTAAACCTTCAATGACACAAATGTAGGTTAATCATGTTATCTGATGGGTATGGATAAATAAGTACTACCTTAGTTCACCGCAATATTAAAAATCTTTATCAAACAGGACGTCTAGTGTAGTTTCGCTAACATATAAGAAAAAATGATTGGGGAATCACTTGCAGGCTTGGTTATCTATTGACACTTGGTTGATCAGTTCCATTTCGATTGCTTATCTTGCAATGCTTTTTGTGGTGGCGCAGTGGGGACAAAATCGCGCCATAAAAAAGTTAAGCCAGAAGCCATGGGTCTATAGCCTATCCTTAGGCGTATGCTGCACCTCATGGGCATTTTATGGCACTGTGGGTCAAGCAGCAACGACAGGGGCTTGGCTTGCTCCCATTTACATTGGTTCGATCATTTGTTTAGTGCTTGCTTGGCCAATGTTAATGCGCACTTTGCAAATCATTAAAAGCCAAAACCTGACCTCAATTGCTGACTTTATTGCTTGCCGTTTTGACCGTTCACCTAAAATTGCTGCCAGCGTCGCCATAGTGTCACTGCTAGGAACGATTCCTTATATCGCCTTGCAGTTAAGGGCTATCAGTACCAGTTTCGACTTACTGACAGGCACCTTCCAGTCGGGCATTAGTACCGCATTTGTGGTCACTATCGTATTAATTATTTTCAGTATTTTATTCGGCACACGTCAATTATCGGCCAGTAAACATAACCAAGGCTTAGTTCTGGCGATCGCGTTCAGCTCTATCGTGAAATTGTTTGCCCTTACCGCTGTCGGTATATTTGCTACGTTTTATGTTTTCGATGGCTTTAGCGACCTACTCAGTCAAAGCCAAAATATTACTGAAACCACCCATGCAGACTCCACTTACCTTGTTATTTCTCAGGTGATTTTAGGCGCGATTACTATCTATGCATTGCCGCAAGAATTCCACATGATGATGATAGAAAATAATCATCACCAGGAGCTTAAATCCGCTCGTTGGATGGTGCCGCTATATCTGTTACTGATCAATATTTTTGTATTACCTATCGCCTTGGCTGGGCAGCTTAGCTTCCCCGGTGGTAGCGTGGGCGCCGATACCTATGTACTCACACTGCCGCTATTTTATCAGCAAGCTTGGTTAGGCATATTGGTGTATATCGGTGGACTTGCCGCCGCAACGGCAATGGTTATTGTGGCCGCTATTGTGCTAAGCACCATGATTTCGACAGAAATCCTCACGCCATTATTATTACGTCTACCGAAGTTTAATTCCCAGCAAAAAACCCCACAACTGGCGGGAATGTTATTAAATTTAAGACGCATATCTATCGCAGTCATCTTGCTATCAGCCTTTGCATTTGAACGTTTTATTAATCAGCAAAATCATTTAGCCAGTATCGGCTTACTATCGTTTGTATTGTTATCGCAGTTTGCACCAGCCGCAGTTGGCGCCTTGTATTGGCGCAATGCAACCACTCAAGGCGCATTTGTAGGGTTAATTATGGGCAGTATTGTTTGGCTCTATACCCTACTTTTGCCGGTTACGTTCCCTGATGCCCAATGGGTTCACCTTGGCTTATTTGGTATCACTTGGTTAACACCGACAGCATTGTTTGGCTTAACGGATTTAGACAACATCAGCCACGGGGTGTTTTACAGTTTAGCGGCTAACATCGGCTGCTTTGTGATCATTTCACTGGTTAAAGAGCAAAGCATTGGCGAGGTGCTGCAAGCCGATTTATTTGTTAATCGAAAACCCGTTCAGTCAGAGCGTCACTTGTCTGTAGATGATTTAGCCAGTTTGTTAAATCGGTTTATTAATAAAGATGAAGCTGATGCCCTGCTCGCCGAATCCAAAAAACTCGCTGGAAAAGATCAACAGCAACAGCTAGTTGATTACACGCGTTTGAAACTGTCTGGGGTGCTCGGTTCTGCCTCAACACGCATGGTAATGAGCGCCGCATCTCGCACCCAACATGTTCCCTTAGAAGATGTGGTGAGCATTGTCGATGAAGCCAGCCAAATATTTGAGTTTAACCGTGAACTACTGCAATCTGGCGTTGAAAATATTGAGCAAGGCATTAGCGTTGTCGATGCTGATATGCGCTTAGTTGCATGGAATCAACGCTATATTGAACTGCTTAATTACCCTAAACACTTTGTCAAAGCGGGGCTTCATGTTGAACAGCTGATTCGATTTAACATCGACAGAGGCATTATCGTGGGTAACGAAGCCCAGGAACTCATCGAAAAGCGCTTAGAGCATATGCGCGGGGGTAGCCCGCATCATTTTCAGCGAACTATGCTCGATGGAAAAGTATTAGAAATTCGCGGTCAAGCCATGCCTGGCGGTGGATTTGTGAGTACTTTCACGGATATTACCGCGCATATTGAAGCAGAAAAAGCCTTACAACTGGCGAATGAAACATTAGAAAAACGGGTAGAAAGCCGCACCAAGGAACTAGAAAAAGCTAAAGCAGAAGCCGAAGCGGCCAATAGCAGTAAAACCCGCTTTTTAGCCGCAGCAAGCCACGATTTAATGCAACCTTTTAACGCATTAACCTTGTTTACTGAGATGTTAAAACAAAGAGTTAAGTCGACTGAACTGCATGATTTAGCAACTAATATTGAAGATTCTCTAAACGTAGTAGAAAGTTTACTATCGGATCTGGTTGAGATTTCACGCTTAGACAGCAATTCGTTAAAAACCGAAAAAAGCCAATTTGCCATTGATGATTTACTGTCCACACTGGTTAATGAATTTAAAGCATTATCGGTG
This sequence comes from Shewanella vesiculosa, assembly GCF_021560015.1. Taxonomy (NCBI): domain Bacteria; kingdom Pseudomonadati; phylum Pseudomonadota; class Gammaproteobacteria; order Alteromonadales; family Shewanellaceae; genus Shewanella; species Shewanella vesiculosa. The sequence continues at coordinate 2,707,608 of NZ_CP073588.1, forward strand.
CAACAAGGTATAGATTTTAACTATCAAGTCTCTTCCTGCTTTGTACACAGCGATCAAAGGCTATTACGGCGTATTATTCAGAACTTTTTGTCGAATGCATTTCATTATTCACCTTCAGGTAAAACGCATCATCAAGTCATATCTAATGATGCTAAACCACACCAAAAAACAAAAAACACTCTTAAGCACAGCGAGTTTGTGCCTAAGGTGTTATTAGGTGTGCGGCGGACTGAGAACGCCTTGTTGATACAAGTTTGGGACAATGGTCCGGGGATCCCTGTTGATAAGCGCCAAGCCATTTTTTGTGAGTTTGAACGCTTAGAGCTGACTCGCGAAATCCCTGGATTAGGCCTAGGTTTGGCGATATGTGACCGTATCGCCAAATTACTCAATGTTAAAATATCACTGCATTCAGAAGTGGGAAAAGGGACTTGCTTTAGCGTTGAAATACCGCGAGTGTCGCAGCAGAAAAAGCCGGTGCATTTATTAGACATTGCCGAAGAGGAGATCAGTCGCGACAACCTAAATATGACTGTACTGGTTATCGACAATGATGACCTTATGTTGAAAGCGATTTCTTCATTACTCAGTGGCTGGGGATGCCATGTGATTACCGCTAAAGATCAACCCAGTGCAATACAGCAGCTGGCCGATAATCCACAGCCAAAATTAATTATTGCAGATTATCACTTAGAAGATGATAAAAATGGCGTTGATTTGGTGCAGTACTTATTAGCTCAGCATACCGATAGCATTAACAAGCAAACCACCTGTGTTATTTGCTCTGCAGACCCTTCAGCAGTTAGACAACATACTAGCAGCGCTCAATTTAGTTTTGTACGCAAACCGCTTAAGGCGATTGCCTTAAAACGGATTATTAAACAACTTATGCCTTAGAATTGATGACATAGATTTGATGACATAGACTTGATGACATTGTATTGATGAAATTGTATAGACAGCATAATGCTCACGACATGTTTAAAGTCGGTTGATTAGATCCTGTCATTGTAGATGCCGCTTAGCTAAAAAACGTCTCAAGTTGAGGCGTTTTTTTATGTTGGTATTTGACAATATCAGCATGATATTAAGCATTTAGCTGCTGGTTTTCGCTGGACGTTATCATGAGTTGTTGGAACACCAGTCCTGCCTGAGTGCGGTTGTACACCTCAAGCTTTAGCAAAATAGCCGAGACATGCTTTTTAACCGTGGTTTCTTTAATGTTTAAGTCATAGGCTATTTGCTTGTTTAAGCGACCATTAGCAATATTAGCAAGTACAGTGTATTGCTGAGGAGTTAACTGGGCGAGTTGTTTCGCTAAGCGTTGATGCTCAGCAGCTGTATGCTGATCGGCAGTGATATTAGTGTGTTCTGGTAACCAAATATCTCCTTCAAGCACTGTGGCTATGGCGGTCGAGATTTGGGTTAAATTAGCAGACTTGGGAATAAAAGCACTGGCGCCAAAATTGATGGCTTTGCGAATGATTTCTGGTTGATCGTCAGACGACACCATAATAACGACAATATCGGGGAAATGATTTTGTAATAAGGATAATCCTGTAAATCCATCGTTTCCGGGCATGTGCAAATCGATAAAGATAATTTCGATGTCGGAATGCTGTTCCACTATGCTGATTAGCTCTTGGAAGTTTTCCGCCTCTAACACTTCAGCATCATTGAAATTTTTAAGCACCGCTTGTGTTAAGGCGGCACGAAATAGCGGGTGATCATCTGCAATTGCCACTTTTATTTGAGACATACTCGGCTCCTAAAAAATTGCGCGGGTTTTGTTTATTATTTTTTAAATCGCGCAAACTTCATTCTCTATAAAAAAGAATAACCGGTTCTATAGGGAGCCGGCTATCCTTTAATAGACAATTGATTCATTAATGCTTAGAACTGGTAGCCAACCGTTAACGAAATCGTTTCTGGATCGCCATAATAGCCAATTAAAGTATTATCCCCACCAAGCCCTGGAGTAAAATCTCCGTTGCCTGTCGGCGTCACAAAAGCGTAGTTACCGACTAAATACTCCTCGTCAGTGACGTTTTTCCAATGCAATCCAGCATTCCAATGGCCGTCATTACTATACCAATTGACACCAAAGTTGAGTAACCCGTATCCATCTTGACTCAGTAAGTTATCCACTACCGCTAAGTCATAATCACCACGGTAATAGTAATTACCATTAATGATAAAGCTGCCAATATCAGCTTCAATATTATAGCTGAAACCAAGGTTTGCAGTGGTATCTGGCGTATTAGTAATAGTGTAAGTGTCACTGATATCAATTTTGTTGCCAAGTTCATCATAAGAAATTACTTCATCGAACGTAGCATCTATTAAGCCCAGATTGGCGAACAAGTTAAGTGAATCTGTTGCAGCATATTCAACTTCAAGCTCCAGTCCGCTGGCGGTAGACTTACCTATGTTACCTAAACGCTGATTTAGGTCTGAACTATCTTCACCAGGTAACACGGAGACGAATTGTCGGTCTTTGTGGTTGAGATAAAATAGCGTTGCATTGACGCGAAGATTATCATTCCACTCACTCTTGATACCCACTTCATATGAGTCGACGGTTTCAGGTTCAACAGCAGGTTCAGCGCCGGTCGCCCTAGGATTGAATGTGCCCGATTTGAATCCCTGTGAATAGCTGGTAAAGAGCATCATGTCGTCGTTAACTTGATATTCTAAACCCACACGAGGATTGAATTTAGACCATGTTTCTTCATCATCAAGCACTTTAGGAACTTGCGCTTCAATTAACGCTTCATCACGCACAAACCCAGGATACCAACCGGTTTCAGGATAAATACTGTCAAATATAACGCCGTTATAAACCGTAGCGTCTTTCGTTTCACGAGTATAACGACCGCCTAATGTCATTGATAATTTTTCAGTGAAGTCATAAGAACCTTGCACGTAAGCGGCATAACTTTCGCTATTATTACACCCGCTAATCTCACGGGTAAGGCCGCCGAATGCTTTAAAGGCTTCTTCTAAAATAGCATCGAAAAGCCCACAGGAATCACCTTTAAAATAGTAAAGGCCAGAGACTAACGTAAGATTGTCACCAACATAGTTTGCTTGAAACTCTTGGCTAAATTGTTCATCTTCATAAATGGCGGGCACGTCAAAAATACGTAAACTGGTGTTATCAAAGTCGATGTTTGTTGGTGAGTAACCTTCACGTTTAGCTGTGACAGACTTTACACTCCAATTTTCATTGAGGTTATACTCAATTGTTGCTCCCCACCCTTCTGTTTCGACCTTATTCCAAGTAGGCATACTGGTATAAGAATCATATTTACTGTCTGGCACTGGGGCATCGGTTAATAAACTAGGCAGTAGGCGGTAGCCCCCCTTTGAATTTGATTCATCTTGAGTTTTGTCATAAGTAAAACGCATAAACAGGTCATCAGTAGGCGTATATTCAACGCTTAAGCGACCGGCCATAACATCCTTATTATAGTTTTCAGTGTCTTGGCCATCTAATGCAGAAGTTTTAAATTCACCAAAACCATCGCGATTTAAGCTAGCAAAGGCAAAACCAACATAGAGTTTGTCATCGATAAGCGGTAATTGTCCTGCAACTTTAACATCCTTTTGACCATAGGTGCCGACAGTACCTTTAAGGCTCAACTCTCCGTCACCAGTCATTTTCTTCGTAACGTATTTAATCGCTCCACCGATAGTATTTTTGCCGTATAAGGTACCTTGTGGCCCGCGCAGCACTTCAATGCGTTGCACATCAAGAATGTCTAATACCGCGCCTTGTGGGCGTGCAATGTAGACATCATCTATGTATATCCCCACACCTGGCTCATAACCCCATAGCGGATCTTCTTGACCCACGCCGCGAATAAACGCGGTTAGCGTAGAGTTAGTGCCTCGGCTAGATTGTAATGTCGTGTTGGGAGAGAATTGTTGCACTTCAGTCATCACACTGATGCCGTTTTCTGACAGCTCTTTTTCACTGACAGACGTCACTGCAACAGGCACATTTTGTAAACTTTCAACTGTTTTACGTGCGGTCACTTCAATGCGTTCTAAAACTGCGGGCTTATCAGCGCTGCTATTTTCTGCATCTGCGGCATTGGCAAACGAAGCGGTTAACGCAGACGAAATTGCTAGGGCAATACAACTCATTTTAATAGTATTCTGTTTCATACAGATCCCCGTTGTAATATTTATTATTAATGGTTTTTACTGCTTATTTTGGTTTACAACAAACTGTTCACATATTGACTTTATAGCATTTTCAAGTGCATTGAATCGGTACTATAGTAGTATGTGCTTTGGTCTATAGGTGTTGAAAATAAACCTGGTATTACATATTAAAAACAAAAAGTTATGTGAAGACCTTGATTAAAGCCCCCAAAGCTTAATTATCTCAGTGACACTACTTATTGGTGCTTTCAGTAGAAAGTCGCTTTCTACTCCGCCATTTTTAATATCTGGATTAACGGCAATTCCATGGCCGAAATTTTTAAGAGTGACTAGCTCTATTACTGTGTTATTTTGAGGGTCTTTCCAGCGCGAAATACTGTAGCCAGACTGAGTGTTGACTTCTGGTTTGGCGCCAGATTGAGTCAATATTTGCCATTGAGAAGCAAGCATCTGCGCATTATTCGCGTCGACGACAGTGTCACTGTCACCGGTCCAAATGGACAGTGAAGGCCAACTTTTTTGCTGTGGGTGTACGGCTTGAGCAAATTGAGCTAACTCTTCGGCAGACTGAGCCGGGCCACGCTTCATGCACGATATCGCTTTAATTAAATTATCAGCACATGGATATGGCAATCCAGCAATGACAGCACCACGTTGAAATAGATCAGGGTAATTGACCAAGGCTGCACTGGCCATAGCCCCACCCGCGGATAACCCAATCACGTAGACATGCTTTATCCCAAGCTTTGCTTGAGTGGCTAAGATCATGTTTTTTATTGACAGTATTTCACCGCTATCGAGTTGTGTATCTTGACTAGCAAACCAGTTAAAACACCGTTTTACGTTATTGTCATAACTTTGTTGTGGCACTAATACCGCAAAATGATGTTCTAACGCTAAAGCGGTTAATCCACTCTTGTTAGCCAGTTCGACGCCATCTTGAATACAACCATGAAGTAACACAATTAACGACGAATTAGCGCTATCAGAGGTATCTAGGTCTTCCGTTAGCGGAAGATAAAAGCTGGTTAACGCACCAGGATTATCACCAAAATCGGTTAGCGGAAGATAAGGTGTTTCATTAGCTTGAATAGGTTGGATTAAAAAAATCCACCACAGTAAAAACACAGATTTTATTAAGCTGTATGGTTTATTGCTCATTTCAGCGGTTTCCAAATTTAACATAACCATAACTTGCTCAATTTTACTGCAAACAGCAATGGCACTTTAGATCCACATAGGGCATTTGGAGCGAATATGTCGTCATGGATTGGGATGATAGCGCGGGAAATTCACATAGGTTGACATGGCGGGATGCTGGAAATAAAGGTTAAATTAATTGCGATACTAGTCATGTTAAATAAAAAAAACGCGAAGCCTTGGCTTCGCGTTTTTAGATCATTGATAGTGTTAATTACTTAACAAATTCAACGCCTAATTTGATATCACCTTTAAGGGTATCTAACATTGCATCACGAGCGTTAGCTTCAAATGCACTGATTTCACCGTAAGGTAATACTTTTTCTATGCCATTTTTGCCAAGTAAAATTGGCTGGGCGAAGAATGTAGCGTGCTCACTGCCGCCGTCAACATAGGCACATTCAACAACGTTAGCTTCACCTTGAAGACCACGTACCAATGATAAACCAAAGCGACATGCCGCTTGGCCCATTGATAATGTTGCGCTACCGCCACCGGCTTTAGCTTCAACAACTTCAGTACCTGCGTTTTGAATGCGAGTCGTCATTGCTGCCACTTCTTCGTCAGTGAAAGTCACGCCTTCAACTTGAGAAAGTAATGGAAGAATGGTCACACCGCTGTGTCCGCCAATAACGTTAACTTTAACGTCAGCAACATTTAAGCCTTTAAGCTCAGCAATGAAGGTTTCGCTACGGATAACATCAAGTGTTGTGATACCGAATAAACGGTTTTTATCATAAACACCGGCATTCTTTAATACTTCAGCAGCAATCGCAACGGTAGTGTTAACTGGGTTGGTAATAATACCCACTAATGCTTTAGGACAAGTTACTGCCACTTTTTCCATTAGGTTACGCACAATACCTGCGTTAATATTGAATAGATCAGAACGATCCATGCCTGGTTTACGCGCAACACCAGCAGACATTAATACGACATCAGCACCAACCAATGCATCTGTTGGGTCTTGACCAGCAAAACCTTTTACTTCTACGTCTGTTGGGATGTGACTTAAGTCTACCGCAACACCAGGAGTAACAGGTGCGATGTCATACAGAGACAACTTTGAGCCCGCAGGCAGTTGAGTTTTTAACAGTAAAGCTAGCGCCTGGCCGATACCACCAGCAGCACCTAATACAGCAACTTTCATAATTATCTCCATCAATTTATGCAGTTTGTGACATTCATCTAAATTGTCGTGGCGTCACATTACTGCATCGTCACAATAATTTCAATTATACGTTAGTGGACAATCTTAAATAAATCAGCCCTAATCCATGCATAGACTGGCGTGTCGCCGTACATTATGAGTATTAACACACATAAAAATGGTCCCATGAACAGCTTAAGTGGATTATTTTTCAACATGCCAATGTCGCTATCTTTTTATATTATGGACAATCTCATGTTGCACAAAATTAATTCAGCTGTTTTATTACCGGCCTGTAAACATGCTATCAAGCGGATTGAACAATAGTTGAATGTTTATATTAAGGGTTGAAACCTAGAGCTAATGCAGAGAGATCTCGACGAGAGCACACTCAAGCATTGACGCTGTAAACATGCGCTAGATATTATGTCACCCGCTATTGGCGTACACATTTACTGACGCAACAGGCCAATACATTTATTAAGTGGAAAGGTATGATATCCACAGAACATCCTATAAAAACGAGAAATTCATGACAATAAGAATAGGCCAACATGCCGACCTACAAGCTCTAGTTCAGTTTAATCAAGCTATGGCAATGGAAACCGAAAACCTTTCATTAGACACTGAGCAATTAATCCGCGGGGTTGAAGGCTTGCTGAACCATCCAGAACGCGGAGTATATTTAGTCGCTGAAGTTGATGGTGAAATAACTGGTTCTTTGATGGTCACTTACGAGTGGAGCGACTGGCGCGCAAGTAATTATTACTGGATCCAAAGCGTCTATATACGCCCGCAAAATCGTCGTCAGGGTATTTACGCCAAACTGTATCAAGCAGTAAAAGACTTAGCGGCAGAAAATGGCGGCACAGCGAGCTTCCGCCTATATGTTGAACATGACAATGAGATTGCTCAAAAAACCTATGAGTCACTGGGTATGCAGCAAAGCCATTACTTAATGTACGAAGAAAATACTAAGTAACGCTGAGAGATCATAAGATAAATGCAAAAAGCCGGAATTATCCGGCTTTTTTGTTTTTTTGTTTTGTTTTTTTTGGGGTCAATAAACCGCTGTTATTGAGAGATTATCGCGACAATCGCTAACCAGTGCGTAACCCTAGAATCTTGCTGATATCCATTGGCGCAGGATATTGGCTAAAGCTTTTATGTTGTTGATCGATAGCATGGATTGACATTCTGTCTGCCAACTCATTACCTTCAATGCCAATATGGGCAGCAACATGCTGTAATACCAAATCCGCTTTCATTGCATCATATAGCTCATGTGCTTGCTTGATTATCTCAAGGTTCGCTATTTCGCCGGTTTTTCGCGTCCAGTTTTTAGCTTTCCAACCATATGCCCACTCACAAACACATTTAATTGAATACTGTGAGTCACTCATAATTTGCACAGTTTCACCCGCAGCTATGACCTTTTTAGCGACAATTAATGCTTGGTGTAACGCATTCAGTTCAGCGGTATTATTGGTACCATTTGGATTATATAAACCAAACCATAATTCGGCTAACTCGCCTTTGCGATATATCGCCATTCCCGACCCGGCTTTACCTGGGTTAGGTTCACAACCGCCGTCGGTATAAATGACCACATCAAATTGGCTTAACACTGCTTGATTGGCACCCTGAGTTTTGGTTGATACAGATCCAGCAGATGTCACTGTTGCTGAGCCTGCCGCTTTTTTAGCGGGTGCACTTTTACCAATACTGTTTGCCGGTGATTGAGCAAACGCAGTTTTGGCTTCCGCTTCGGTGGCAAAGGATTTGTATTTGGCTTGTGGATATTTATCCACTGCACGCTTAGTGACATCCCAGCTGGTAAAAATGCCCGTTTCTCGGCCGGCCCATACTACATAAAACTTCTTTGCCATAATGAACTCTTACTTATCTAATGCTAATTGACTCATATCGAAGCGACATGATGCCATGATTAAACTTGGCGTTAAAACAAAAATGCACCTGAGCCGGTTTGATTAGCGTTAATGTGAATATCTTGAGCTAAAAACCTTATCTACGCTCATCTCAATTAAATATTAAGGGCGAATTAGTCGAGTATCAATGGGCCATCGATGTCATGATAATTAACACTGCCAGAACCGGCATTATGTATGGTTAAGCCTTTAGTGTTAGCAACATTAATGCTACCGGAACCATCTTCAATTTCAACCTGTCCCAATACTTGATTAACCTTGATTGAACCAGAGCCATCATTGATAGCAACATCGCCAACAACATCACTAATACGAATAGATCCCGAGCCATCTTGCAACCTAATAGCGCCTTTAGCATCGGTAATATCAATTGACCCAGAGCCATCAACTAATATCAATTTACCAATACGGTTGATGACAATACTCCCAGAACCATCGGTTAAATCAATATCGGCACTGATATCATCTATTTGAATGGCACCTGAGCCATCATTTATTTTAAGGGCTAGTGTGGGTGGCACTTTAACTAATAAATCGATAAAAGGTGATTCACCTATAACATGATCACTGTGGATTTCTGATAGCAAATAGGCTTGGTTACCTTTGCGGGTCAAACTGAGTTTAATTTCAACATCATCTTGATCTAATGACGGACTATAAATATCGGCATGCACCACGACTTCGTTTAAACCTTTTACGCCAACAACCGTTAACTTACCCGCTCCCGTGTTGGCTACTAGCTCAGTTAACGACCCAGCATCAAGATTCAATTGTTGCTGTACCAAATTAAGATCCGTATGAGTGACTAGCGACGGTTTTAATGATGAAAATACAGACTCAGCTTCACTTTGCGACGCACCAAAGATTGTTGCCCCTAAAATAAGTCCGGCCGTGACACTAATGGTTGCGATACGTATAGACATATGACTAATTCCTTTTATAAGAATAAAAATAAGCTTGGCCGCTACACAAATGTGATTAACAGAGTTAACTGTTACAGGCATGGCTAGCAGCAATTAATCATTAATTAGCAGGTTTCATACCAACTAGACAAAACTATTATTTACAATGACTTACAATTATCAGTAATAAAACTCACTCATCCATCAAACCAAAAAGCACGAAAATCCAATACAATGTGGTTAATTTCACTAGCGTGAATATCACGATTAACTAAAAAAAAGAACTCTCCCTATGCCGATATCACTTGCAGTACCGCAAACGTTAGAGATTATTGTTGGTTCAACCAACCCAGTTAAAATCAGTGCAGCACAACAGGCGATTAAATTATATTTTCCTGATGCTCAAATCCGTTGTCATGGCATGCATGCCCCATCATTAGTAGCAGAACAGCCCATGACCGAAGCAGAAACTAAATTAGGGGCGATTAATCGAGCTAAGTTTTGCCAAGACAACGCCCATATCACCAATCAAAATGCGGACTTTTATGTGGCGATGGAAGGTGGGGTTGATCAGTTTGATCACGGCCCCGCCACTTTTGCGTATATGGCCATTATTCATAACGATAAATTATCTGTCGGTCGCAGCGCCAACTTACCGCTACCACAGAATATTTTTAACGCTTTACAAGCGGGTGAAGAACTGGGCAAAGTAATGGACCGAGTATTTAATACCCATAATATTAAGCAAAAAGGTGGCGCGATTGGCTTGTTAACTCGAGGTTTAGCCACCCGAGAAAGCATTTATACCCAAGCTTTAGTGCTGGCAATGGCTCCTTTTATCAATGCGGAATTATTTAATGACTAACAATGACCCAACAAATGCAATCAGTGCCGACGCGCAGCCTCCCATAATTCGCGCGCTACACGCTGACGACAATGCTGCCCTAGCCGCAGTGATCCGTGAAGTATCAGCAGAATATGGTTTAACACCAGATAAAGGCTTTAGCGTAGCAGACAAAACCCTCGACTGTTTAAGCGAGGTTTATGACGCACAAGGCTCACAATACTGGGTGATTGAATACCAAGGCAAAGTGGTCGGCGGCGCTGGTGTAGCCCCGTTACCTGGCAATGATGGGGTATGTGAATTACAGAAAATGTATTTTGCCCGCACTATTCGCGGCCAAGGTATGGCGAAGGCAATAACAGGCCAATGTATTGAATTTGCTAAACAGCAAGGCTATCAATCAATGTATTTGGAAACCACGGCGGTATTAGTTGAAGCATTGGCCCTGTATGAAAAGCTTGGGTTTAGTCATTGTCAGCATTTAGGGGAAACTGGCCACGATGCCTGTGAAATCGCTATGATAAAACCAATTTAGTGATTTAAAACACTCATATTGCACATTTTTTACTCACTCTTTCTCTCTGCTAAATGATAGCGCTTTGCAAGGACACAAAAGCTTGTTAGCCTCAGATTAAGCACATTCCATAGGAGGATGAAATGGAATATCAACGTATCGCACATTCTAGCCTTGAGGTCAGTAAGATCTGTCTCGGCACCATGACTTGGGGTGAACAAAATACTCAAGCAGAAGCTTTTGCTCAACTCGATTATGCTATTGGACAAGGCATTAACTTTATTGATACCGCAGAAATGTACCCTGTACCGCCTAAAGCTGAAACTCAGGGCGACACTGAACGAATTTTAGGTAACTACCTCAAAGCCCAGGGCAACCGTGATAATTTAGTGATTGCGACTAAAATAGCCGCACCAGGTGGTAAAAGTGATTATATCCGCAGTGATATGGCACTCGATTGGCTCAATATTCATCAAGCTGTTGATGATTCATTATCACGCTTGCAAATCGACACTATCGATTTATATCAACTACATTGGCCGGATAGAAACACTAATTTTTTCGGCGAAATGATGTATGAGCATGACAAAGAAGAACATTACACTCCTATTTTAAACACCCTTGAAGCCTTAGCTGAAATAATTAAGCAAGGTAAAGTGCGTTATATCGGTATTTCAAATGAAACCCCTTGGGGGTTTATGAAATACCTAAAATTAGCAGAAAAGCATGATTTACCCCGTATTATCAGCGTGCAAAACCCTTATAACTTGCTTAATCGTAGTTACGAAATCGCGATGTCTGAAATTAGTCATCGTGAAGATGTGCCGTTATTAGCCTATTCACCTTTAGCCTTTGGCGCATTAACCGGTAAATATGAAAATAATCAGTGGCCAGAAGGTGCACGCCTGACTTTATTTAAACGTTTTGCCCGCTATAACAGCACCCCTATGGCGCTAGAAGCCACACAGGCTTATATCGATTTAGCTCGTGAGTTTGGGTTAACACCTACCGAGATGGCCTTGGCATTTGTGAATACCCGCAAATTTGTCGCCTCTAATATTATTGGCGCCACTGATTTACATCAGCTAAAGCAAAATATCGACAGCCACAAGGTGAGCTTATCGGCAGAGTTGATGGGCAGAATTAATGAACTATCGGCTTTATATCGCTTCCCTTGCCCTTAAGTTTATTAGCCTAAGCGCAAATGCGATATTGAGCTTATTGCCACAAAACCTTGCATTAGGCATCAAGATCACTGAAGATCTTGATGCCTTTTATTTTCAATATAGAAACCCCTATTTATGAAGCTTGCCTCGTCTGTTGTTTTATTTGATCATCAAGCGTTACGCGATCAATTCCCAGCGCTTAAACAGACCATTGGCGATCATCCTTTGTGCTACTTAGACACAGCGGCAACCAGTCAAAAACCCCAAGTGGTGATTGACGCGATGAACGAGTATTACCAATTCAATAATGCCAATGTGCACCGCGCCGCTCATCAATTGTCGGCAAGAGCGACTCAGCAATATGAAGCCGTACGTTTGCAAGTAACCGACTTCATTAATGCATCGCAATCTCAAGAAGTTATTTTCACCCACGGCACCACTGAATCGATCAATATGGTGGCCTTTGGGCTGACGTCACAGATAAAAGCGAATGATGTCATTTTAATTGATACTGCAGCTCACCATGCCAATATCGTGCCTTGGCAAGAACTGGCAAAGCGTACAGGTGCAGTAATTAAACCGATACCACTTACCGCAGATGCCCAACTTGATATGACAGCATTTGAGCAACTATTGCTGCTTAAGCCTAAAGTCGTCGCCATCTGCCATGTATCAAATGCACTAGGCACAGTAAACCCGATCAATGAGCTCGTCGCCAAAGCCAAAGCTGTTGGTGCCTTAACCTTAGTGGATGGTGCTCAGGCTGTTGCCCATTTATCGGTGGATGTACAACAGATTGATTGTGACTTTTATGTGTTTTCTGGTCATAAAATGTATGGTCCAACCGGTGTGGGGATTTTATATGGTCGCTATAAACAACTCGATCAACTAACTCCAATGCTCACTGGTGGCGAAATGATCAAAACAGTGAGCTTTAATCGTACTGTATTTGGTGCACTACCTAATCGCCTTGAAGCTGGCACTCCAGCCATTGCTGAAGTGATAGGTCTCGGGGCCGCCATCAGCTTTTTGCTCCAATTGCCGCGCGAACAACTGCTCGCACATGAACAACAATTGATGCAATACTTACAGCAACAATTACAACAGCTGGGCGATATTGAATTGTATGGTATTGCCCCTATCAATGTGGGTGCTGTGGCCTTTAATTTACAAGGTGAACACCATCAAGATGTGGGGATTTTACTCGATCAACAAGCTGTTGCGGTTCGCTGTGGTCATCATTGTGCCATGCCGCTAATGGCGAGCCTTAATTTAAATGGATGTTGCCGAGCATCGATTGGCATCTATACTAATAAGCAGGATGTTGATCAATTTATTCATGCACTTAATGCTGTAAAAGAGTTATTGTTATAGTCATAAGGCACAACAGGCTGATCCTAACGCATCTTTTATCTACAGCCGAGGTTAATTGAATTACCATGTTAAACCCAAGCACCACACCTTCAGCGCAGTTATTTTTACTATTATCAGATGAATTAGTTGATGCTGTTAACCTCATTGAGCAAGCGAATAACTGGCAAGATAAATATCGCCAAATTATGTTACTCGGTAAATTAATACCGCCATTAGCGGCAGAATTTAAGCACCAAGACGCACAAGTAAAAGGCTGTGAAAGCCAAGCTTGGTTGTACCATTACAGGTTAAACGAGCAGCATTTTTATATCGCCGATAGCGATGCTCGTATCGTAAAAGGCTTAATGGGATTATTACTGGTTGCTTGCCAAGGTAAAACCGCAGAGCAAATACAACAATTTGATGTAAACCAGTATTTTGCCCACCTTGGACTCAGTGGCCAATTAAGTCCATCTCGTACTAATGGTTTAACTGCATTAGCGCAGGCCATCGTGGCCTATACACACGATGTTGGCACCTGAAACACTCGCCAGCACTAAGGAATAATAATGCCTCAAAAAGTCTGTAACCAAGCTCGCCGTCATATCTTAAAAGGCCTTGGAGCAGCCACATTATTAAGCCCTTTAAGCTCCTTTCCAGCATGGGCAGCTAAACCACACCGTTTATACGTAGATGGGTTATCTTTTTTACCTACCGACATCAATGATGTAAAGGCCTCAAAACTCGATGCCTTTATTGCCGATATTTCAGCAGTAGAAACCATTGAACAAGCCGATGGCACTAAAAACTATAAACGCACTTATCAAGCCTGCATTAACAGCATTAAACAAGCGGCTGACTCAGTCATAGCGAATCCCGATGTGTATCTGCAAGGACTTACAGGGACAGATATAAGTAAAGCCAGAACGCAACAAAAAACAGCGGTGTTTTTTCAAATTCAAGGGGCTGATTGTGTTGAAGATGATGGTTTAAGCAATGAATGGCGGCAATTAGACAATTTACATCAACAGGGTTTACGGGTACTGCAACTGACACACCATTATGGTAATCGTTATGCTGGTGGCGCCTTAGATAATAACGGCTTAAATAGTTTAAATACGCCATTAACATCTGCAGGCAAAGAGCTAATAACAGAGCTGAATCGTAAAAATATTCTTATCGATGTCAGTCACTCTAGTGCTCAAACAGCCCTTGATACTGTTAAAGCCAGTCAATCTCCTATTATCCAAAGCCATGGTGCTGCGCGCGCGATTGTAAACAATGCCCGCTGCTCACCTGATGAAGTGATCCGCGCTATTGGCGATAGCGGTGGTGTTTTTGGGGTGTTTATGATGAGCTTTTGGCTGACGAACAAGCCTGTACCCACGATTGAAGACTATATCAATCAACTGGCTTATATTGCTAAAGTTGGCGGATTCAACAGTGTCGCCATTGCCAATGATTTTCCACTTCGCGGCCAAGAAAATTTATTAGCGTTAGACAACGATAACAGCGAAGGAATAAAAGAATACTTAGAATGGTGGCACAGCCTAGAAGACAAAAATGTATTAGGGTTTGATGTTGAGCCAAAGCATGTGGTTATCCCCAAGCTCAATAATATTGACCGCATGAGCCGTATCGACGACGCCTTGAAAAAAGCCCGTTTTAAAGCCACTGATCGCGATCGTTTTATGGGTGGAAACTGGCAAAGAGTATTAAAGCAAGTACTGGTTTAGCCGATAATAAAATGATAACGTTTTAACAACAAAATACGATAAAACAAAGAGTTGATATGGAAAACCTGATTATAAAACCCAGTTACACTTCTTTATTTAGTTGTATTGGCCCAGAATGCTCAGACAGCTGCTGTAATGATTGGATGATTACCTTTGATAAACAAAGCTATAAAAAGACATTATCAAATAAATACTTAGCAGACATAGCTGCATTTGCCATTCTAGAAACAAAAGATAGTGAATCTGAATGGGCAGTAATCAACTTAGACAAAAACGGTGCCTGCCCGTTTTTAAATCCTCAAAAATTATGCAACATACACGCTAAAGCAGGTGAAGACGCATTAAGCCATACATGCAAAACCTACCCTAAACGGGACCAACTTATCGGCCCAGATAAATATAAAAGCCTTTATTTATCCTGCCCAGAAGTGGCCCGAATTGTGCTGTTTGATGATAATGCTTTTCAATTTTCAGCAAACCCGAGTGGTGCGAAAACCATCGCAGCCCAAAGTCCTGCATGGTTAGAAAAATCGTATGAGTACAGTTTAGACCTGTTATTGAACTCAGGCTTAATATGGCAAGAAGCTCTCTTTATTATCGGTTTGTTAGCCAAAACAAGTCATGATGTCAAAACAGGAAAAGTAGCCATCGAGCACCTTGAAATTCGATATCAGCAACTGTTGAAAATGGCAAAAATGGGCATGATTTCGCAGCAATTCAATGCAATATCGTATTCAGAAAAACCTCAAACACATACTTTTGTCGCTATACACGATGCATTATGTACTATGCACTCAAGGAGCACTCGACCTCGGTTTATGTCAATCAATGACGCCATAAACCAACTTTGCAATGAAGAGAATGATTACTCAATAGAGAGTATTAATAACAGCTGGAATCTGATGGTTGAAAACCCAGTTGTTAATCTCGATGAAATCTTCACTAAATTCATCCTCTATTCAATGTTTCACAATCATTTTCCAATGCATACCGATCATGACCCAGAGCAAGTCTTCCAACAACTGGTGATAGACTGTTTTATGATTCGATGCTATTTGGCTGCTGTATATCACAAAGAGCAACAATTAACACAAGCAGATATTATTAAGTGTTTTCAGGTATATCAAGTTGTACGCCAACACAAACCTAAATTTATTGACAGGATCAAAAACATTTTAACCGAGTTTGGTCTAACAACTCTTCCATCGGCAATGAGTCTGCTTAAAACACAATAATACTCAAAAACCTATGTGTGGAATTAGCGAATAAAATCCACGTAAAAAAGGGGCTGATATTAAAAATAATCAGCCCCTTTTTATTATTGTCGATTTAGTGCAGTTTAAATGCCAGCACCCGCAATTTGTCTTGCTGGGTTGAGCACTTCAATGGCTTTTAAATAAGCCAACAAACCATTCACTTGCGTGCTTAAATCGCCTTTACTGGTATCTATGGTTAGCTCCGCAGATACTGGTACTTCGTAAGGTGATGAAATACCAGTAAAGTTACTAATTTCCCCCTTACGAGCTTTAGCATATAACCCTTTAGGGTCTCGTGACTCACACACGCTCAATGGAGTAGATACCTATTAAGACAAGTATTAACTATCAATAGAGAAATAATTTGTAGCTTTGTTATAACTTAGATTATTCATTACGTATTGAATATCATCTTTAAGCTGATGTCCCATTACTTATAATCGTATATTCCAGTATACAGAACCCCAAATAACTCATATAAAAATTTAATAGACTCAAAATGTAGAGAATAATATATATACAATATCAGAGTAGATCATTCTGATATTTATAAAAAACACTATTTTCAACAATATTTTTTATCTCTGCATTTAATTCTTTATCTGTTGGTTTTCGATTTAATGCATCTTGCTGGTCAAAATAGTTAAACAATTCCAACCGAGTGTTGGATGCCCTTTTCTGACAAAAACGCTCCG